>CAYNLS010000027.1:0-2125 GCA_964398125.1 uncultured Gammaproteobacteria bacterium | reverse complement strand
CTATTTTTTTATTCTTTCAAATAGGTATAAGTTGTTAATATCGTTAAGCTTCCACGTTTTTATGAGTCTATTCGGTTGAAAAGTATAAAGCTCAAAAGATAATCGTTGTGCCTTGGTCAGCTGAAAAGTTTAGAGCCTCAACAAAATGTAAAGAACGAATTGCAATGAAGAGAACTATATAAAAAATTATTGTAAAAAATTCACTTTTGTTCTTTTTTACATAACTAAGCATATTTTATTATAATGTTTTTCTATTCTGTTATAGTTTTATCTATGAAAACAGCACTCATTGGTTACACGGGTTTTGTCGGTAGTAATATTTTGTCACAAAATAAATTTGACGATCTTTATAACTCAAAAAATATCCACGAAATTCATGGTAAACAATATGATCTACTTGTGAATTCTGGAGTCACTGGCACAAAATGGATAGCAAATGAGAATCCAGATGAGGATATAGGACGAATCCAAAATCTCATGGATCATTTAAAAGAAGTTAAAACACAAAGAATAGTTCATATTTCAACTTTTGATGTTTATTCAAAGACACGAAATGTGGATGAAAAAACAAGTATTTCTTTGAAAGAAGAAAATAATGTGTATGGCAAAAATCGTTTAAAGATAGAATTGTTCATTAAAAAATTTTTTCCAAGTTATACAATCGTCAGATTGCCAGGTTTATATGGCAAAAATCTTAAAAAAAATTTTATCTACGACTTTATTCATAACCGTAAATTTTATCTTACAAATAGTGAAAATATAGTTCAGATGTACAATCTTGCACATATATGGTCTGATATCACTATTGCCCTTGATAACAATCTTTCTCTCATCAACTTTTCCGTTGAACCAATACCTTTAAAACAAATAATCAAAGAAATTTTTAAAATAGATTTTAATAATGAGAACAAAAAAACTCCAACTTATTACGATATTAGGAGTATTTATAGTCCTTTGTATCAATCTTCATCAAAATATTTATATTCATCTAATCAAGTACTTGGGCAGCTAAAGAAGTTTGTTTTGAATGAGCGAAGAAAACTTAATAAAATTTAGGAGGAAAGCTTAAGTCGGATTAGTATTTTTTTTACAAGATATTTCAGGATTGATTTGACACTTTTCAGATTATCAAGTTGTCGAGTGAGTTCTTTTATTACGTTTTCCTGATACCCAATATGCTGTACATGGTATAGATCATGATCTCCTGTTATTTTTATAAACTCAGGATATGAAAAATGACATATTTCTTCTATTTTTTTCACCATCCTTTTATCGGAAAGTAATTCATAGATTGTATCTATAGCAAACTTCTGATGAAATAGATGTTCTACAGATAAAGCAGCACGAGCAACATAAAATGGTATTAAATCGTGATCAGTAATATCTTTATGTTTTTTACCTTCCTCAGGAAATATCTTTAAAAACTCATCTGTTGACTTGATCTTTAAAAACCTTTTCAAGACATGTCCAAACTCAAACATACTTCTTATCTGAGCTTGAGGAGTATTAGCACTCACATTCTTGTTACCAGATCTAATCCTAAATTGTATAAGAGGTTCTTCTATGATGTGGATGGCGGAGTGAAGTGAGAGACGAATACCAAGATCAAAGTCGTGAATTTGAGCCAGTCTTGGATTGTGATTACCTATCTTATCGTATAGAGTTTTTCTGATCATCATACTTGGATGCCAAAGCCATCTGCAGTTATAAAAAAAATAATTGAGCCATTCATAACGAGATTTATTTTTCTGGTGGTTCATCACCTCATGATGATGTTGGTCTGACATATAAGTTTTGCCATATTCATCAATAAGATTGGCGTATGAAAAGACCGCTCCCACATGGTTATTTTTGTCAAGATAATTTAGTTGTTTTTTAAGTTTGTCTTTTAGAAATGCATCATCTGAGTTTAAATGTGCCACATATTCACCTCTTACATGTCGCAGACATTCATTAATTGCAGTTGTGACTCCCTTATTTGTTTTTTGCGTAAATAGCTTGATTCTTGGATCACTGATTTTTTTAATTTCTTTTACAGTGCTATCGGTCGAGCCATCATCGCAGATGACAATTTCAAAATCTTGAAATGATTGAGTAAGTACGCTTTCAATTGCGTATTTAACAT
>CAYNLS010000026.1:4469-12349 GCA_964398125.1 uncultured Gammaproteobacteria bacterium | reverse complement strand
GTGAAACGATATTCCCTGCGGCAATGTGCCGTATTCAACAAATCCAAGTTTACGATACAAATCGTAGGCAACTTTGTTGGGTTTATATACGCTTAATGTGATCAAGCGTAATCCCAGCATATTTTTTTTTGCTTCATCGATGACCACCGCCGACAACTCCTGTCCTATCCCTTCACCGCGATATTCTTTTCCCACCGAAATGCCGAAAATTCCGATATGACCTCCTCTTTTCCTTGCAGAAATTTTACGCTCGACCCCGGCCATTCCAACTATCTGACCGTCAATGATGCACACCAAAGTCGCTGCATTGCCCTGCTCTATTCTCTTTAATAACTCCGTGAGATATTCCCGCTCGGAATCGAGAGTAATCTGCTCTCCTGAAAACGTGATGAATGTATCTTCCCGAGAAAGCATGTTTATATATGACGTCATATCCATAACGTCATCGATCGTCGGATATCTTATAACCGCTTCTTTACCTTTTTTAGTAATTATTTTTTTGAGAAAAGTTGAATTCATATTTAAAAAATGATAAAAATCTATTAAAAATTACTTGATTTTTGCCGAAATTTAAGTATAATTTTAAAAAATGATAAATGCGAAACAAATCTTGCTTTGTCCTCCACTTCACTATGATATTGAATATTCTATCAATCCTTGGATGCATATTGAAGAGAAAGTTAATAGGAATAATGTTTTATATGAATACCGTCAATTAAAAAAATTGTACGATAAATTACAAGTGCCTTACGACGAACTTACTCCCATAAAAGGTCTTCCTGATCAAATTTATACCACAGATACAGGTATTCCTATCGGCAAACTTTTTATAAAATCCAACTTTCGTTACGGACAACGAAAACCCGAGTCCTCGATTGCCGCAAAATATTTTGAGGAAAAGGGGTACGCGATTTATAACCTACCTCCAACAGTCAGTTTTGAGGGAGAGGGAGATCTCATAAGAGTTGATCACACATTTTTTATGGGATGGGGACAGCGCACGTCTTATGAAGCTGAAGAATATCTCATGCTTGCATTACAAAAGGACGTGATCACATTACAACTCACAAACCCCAATTTTTTTCATCTTGATACTTGTTTTGCTCCTATTCAAAAAGGCGTAGCAATTTATTATCCCGAAGCATTTACTGAGGAAGGAAGACTAAGACTTGATGAAAATTTTGAAGATTTGATACCGATTAGTCAAAAAGACGCCGATGCATTTGCATGCAATTTAATAAGGATTGACAATCACGTGCTCGTGAATAAAGATATCTCGGAAAATCTTAAAAAAACTTTCGAAAAATATGATCTTCAAGTTCATGAACTTAAGATGACCGAATATCTCAAAGGCGGCGGATGCGTCAAATGTGTGAGTTTACAGATATATACACCTTGATCCTTGCTTTTTAGATTATAATAAGTATAATTGTATATGGAGACTCAAGATAGTCTGAAACATCTTCCTGAACTTCATGCTCACATCAGCTCCTCAATTGCGCCCCACGTATACTGGCATATAGCAAATTCCGAAGGTTACAAACTTCCCAAACGCGATTATCACGAATTTGTCAAACACGTTGTGCTTTCTCCAGATCGCAAAATGAGTCTCAAGGAATATCTTGATGATATTTATCATCCAATTTTAAACAAACTTTCAACAGGCGCGCTCGCACTTGAAAAAGGAGTTTACGAAACTTTCAGCGGAGCTTACAGGTCAAATAATATCACTCTTTATGAACTTCGCGGTAACCCAATGAAACACAACCGAGAAGGACAAGTAGATCTAGATCATGCAATCATGGCAATGATTCGCGGTATGGAACGGGCACTTCTTGAATATCCTAAACTTCGAGCCGGACTAATATTCTGTCTGGACCGCCAATTTTCATATGAACAAAATCAGATAATTGTTGAAAAAGCTATAAAATATAAAAGACGGGGTATCATCGGTATCGATTTTTCAAACTACAATAAGGATGGATTTCATTTTAAAGATTATAAAAACCTAGTTGAAAAAGCTCGCGAAAATGGTCTTAAAGTGACCGCGCATTCCGGCGAAACAGATGATACGAATGATATTTGGGAATGTATTGAATCGATAAATCCCGATCGCATCGGACATGGTGTAAAAGCTGTGCATGACAAAAAACTCATGCAAGAACTTGCATCTCGAAAAATTACCCTTGAAGTTTGTCCTTTGAGTAATCTTATGACTAAAGCAGTCAAAGACGATACTGAAATGGCTCACATTTTAAAAACTTTTTTTGAGAATGGAGTACAGTTTTCAATAAACACCGATTGGCCGGAAACTATAGAAAATGGACATTTGCGTGCACAATATCAATACGTTCTTGAAAAGAAGATGTTGAATGAAGATCAAGTCAGACAAGTTGTGAAATGGGGTTTTGATGCAACATTTATACCGATGAAAGACAGAGAAAGTAATTTATATCTATAAAATATATGACATTTAACAAATATCCAGATAAATTTGTTTCAACAGGTATCACATTTGATGATGTGCTTTTACTTCCTGGGTATAGTGATTTTAAACGTGACAGTATCGATCTTTCTACAAAACTTACGAAAAAAATTTCTTTGAAAATTCCTCTTGTTTCGGCTCCGATGGACACGGTGACCGAATCACAACTTGCAATCTCACTTGCCCGTGCTGGCGGAATTGGAATAATTCACAGAAATCTGACCGTTGAAAAACAGGCCCAAGAAGTAAAAAAGGTTAAAGATCAAAATTTACTAGTTGGCGCAGCAATTGGTGGCGGACAAGGATCAGCCTCCCGAGCTAAATCTCTTGTTTCTGCGGGGGTCGATGTCATAGTGGTTGATTCGGCCCATGGCTTTGCAGATTACATTATCAAAACTATTAAAAATTTGAAAAAAAATTATCCAAATCTTGAAGTTATCGGTGGGAATGTCGCCACGTACGAAGGTGCAAAAGCACTTATTGCAGCCGGAGTTGATGGGCTTCGAGTTGGCATGGGGCCGGGCGCAATATGTACAACTCGAATAATTTCCGGCATGGGCGTCCCACAGATTACGGCAATATTTGAAATATCGCGTGCAGCGCGGGAAACAAATGTTCCAATCATTGCTGATGGTGGTGTACAATATTCGGGAGACATAGTTAAAGCACTTGCTGCAGGAGGAAGGACGGTCATGATGGGTAGTGTGTGTGCTTCGTCTTCAGAGGCGGCGGGTGAGTTGGTTGAACTTACACAAGAACAGGTTCCGTCACGATTCAAAAGCATTTTTAAAAAAGGTAAAAACACTTATACATTTAAATCCTACCGTGGTATGGGTTCGGTAGCCGCAATGCAAGAAGGCGCCAAGATAAAATCCGAAGAAGAGTTTCATGGAAAAAGTTACAAAGATCGTGTACTGGTCGCAGAAGGTGTTGAGGGCTTTGTACCTGTTCATGGCCCGCTTCTGGAAATAGTCGATCAGGCACTTGGGGGGATAAGATCGGGAATGTATTATGTCGGAGCAAAAACGATTCCAGAACTTGAGAAGAAAGGAAGATTTATTCAGATCACTCAAGCATCGCTTACCGAAAGCCATCCACATGATATCTTGATCACAAATGGAGGAAAAAATTATTCAAGCTAAAATGATAATAATCGTCGACTTCGGGTCACAAACCACTCACCTTATTTCAAGAAGATTGCGCGAACTTTCGATTGAAACTAAAATAATTGAGCCGGAAAAGTTTTTCGAAGAAACAAAAAACCTAAAATACTCAGGAATAATTCTTTCCGGAGGACCGGGTGATGTATACGAAAAAGATGCTCCAACTATTGATGTTAAAGTATTTAATCTGGGAAAACCGATTTTGGGAATATGCTATGGCCAGCAACTTATGGCTCATCTACTTGGTGGAGAAGCAAGACTTGGAAAAAAGAAGGAATATGGCCCAGCAATTTTGACAATAAAAAATAAATCTAAGCTTTTTGATTTTGGTCATCCTGAGCAAAGCGAAGGATCTCGACGGTATTCTTCGTCTGCGACTCAGAATGACATTACGACTATTAACGTTTGGATGAATCATGGAGTCGAAGTAACAAAAGCACCTACAGGATTTAAAACTATCGGAGTCAGCGACACTATTCCACACGCTGCCTTTTCCGATGAAAAGCTTAAACAATATGGTGTCCAATTTCATCCTGAGGTTGTACATACACAGTTTGGGATGCAAATTCTAAAGAACTTTGCAATTATCTGCGGATTAAAACCAAAGGAACAAGCGATATCAAAAGAATTTGTAAATCAAATTGTTCTCGATATTCGTGAATCTGTTAAAAATGAAAAGGTGATTGGCGCAATGTCTGGTGGAGTCGATTCGTCTATCGCCTGTCTTTTGGTACACGAAGCTATTGGATCAAACTTTACACCAATCTATATTGATTCCGGACTCATGCGATCTGGCGAAACTGAATATTTAAAAACAGTATTTAAAATCAATTACAAAATGAATGTGAAAATTGTCAAAGCTGAGGATGAATTTTTGAAAAACCTGAATGGTGTCACTGACCCTGAGCAAAAACGAAAAATAATCGGTAAGACATTTATCGATGTTTTGGAAAGAGAGGCCAAAAAATTAAAAGCAAAATTCTTAGTTCAAGGAACTATTTACCCTGATGTCATTGAAAGCGCTGGTACCAAACACAGTAAAAATATAAAAAGTCACCACAATGTCGGAGGTTTGCCTGCGAAAATGAATCTCACGCTTCTTGAGCCATTGAGAAATTTTTATAAAGATGAAGTCCGTGCAATCGGCAAAATATTAGATCTTCCAAAAACTATAACCCATAGACATCCATTTCCGGGACCGGGACTGGCAATACGTATCATAGGAGCAGTCAATCGTGAGAAACTTGAAATATTGCGTCAGGCAGATAGAATTGTGCAGGAGGAGATTTACCGTTCAAAAAAAGGTGATAGTTTATGGCAGGTGTTTGCGATATTTACCGGTATAAAAACTACCGGAGTTCGAGGAGATAACAGAGCGTATGGCGAGACAATTGCGATACGCGCCGTCGAATCAAAAGATGTGATGTCGGGGAATTTTGCCCATCTCCCTCATGAACTTTTGGAAAAAATAAGTGTCCGCATTGTCACCGAAATAAAAGAAGTTAACAGAGTTGTTTATGATATTACAAATAAACCACCGGCTACAATTGAGTGGGAGTAATATGTACAAAATATGTCCGAACTGAAATTTAAAAAAATCTCCTGGGTACAGCTTGAACGCGATTGCTTGAATCTTTATCCAAAAGTTAAAGATAAAAACATAGATATCATTGTTTCCATATCACGAGGTGGAGGTGTGGTCGCCCGAATTTTTTCCGACTTACTTGGAAATCTTCACATTTCTCAAATCACTATCACAGGTTATCAAGATCTAAAAAAACAGAAAAAGACAGTCATCACTGAAGAACCTCCGACCGATTTTAAAGGAAAAACATTGCTAATAGTTGATGAAGTCTCGGACACCGGGACGGCGCTTTCGGTTGCGATTGATTATTTTAAAAAAAAATCTCCAAAGAAAGTTTACACTTTGACACCATATATAAAACCTCACACAAAAATGAAACCAGACTTTTGGACTGCTAATATCGATGCGTGGATCATTTTTCCTTATGAACTAAGAGAAACGGCAGTCGCATTCCTTAAGATGTTTGGCAAAGAACATGCAAAAAGAAAACTTCGCCAAGTCGGACTTGAGCCTTGGGAGATTGAGACAGTACTTTCATGAACTTCGTATGTAATACACTCCGACCAAGATGAGCGGTATACTGACAGCTAATATCGCATACTCTGTAGTAAAACCTGGCTCATTTCCTGTGGTAATATCATCAAGAGCCGCAAAGTCAAGAAATGGGATGATAACGAGACCGACGATGATAAGCGCCTTTTTTAGATTCATATATATAATATGATACAACCCATGTGGCAAATTACAAATAAAGTAAGACGTGGCATCTGGAGAAAAAGACGGTCCATTTCTCTGACTCTCATAATTTTTTTTAGTTTACTGGCAATTTTTTCATATCTAACTAATCCGTTTACTCGTTTCTCGATCATCGATCGTAATCTTGTGCGCATTTCCGTCAGTAAAAATGAGATTAAAATCGATGAGATCAAACCCATTCATGTTCAGTCTGGACCGTTTTACGCAACACTCGCAAAACTGAAATCCGGTTGGCATATCATCGTCAATCGTATTGATCCGCGACTTAAGACGAAAGGTACACAGTTGAATGAAATCATCAGAAATATCCATAAAGATCGATTTAGTGAAGAGGCGGCATTTCTCATTTCAGGCGAGCATTTCAGCATGATCTACCCACGCTCACTTGGTATCTTCTATCATTCTCTTCTTGATCCACGAACTGCTCTTGATTCGAAAGATTGGGAAAATCGTCAAGTCATATATCTTAAAACTCTAGCTCTTATTCTTTCAACTTATGAAAATATGGATTGGCTTTCTACAACTATCGTTCCTATCAGTCGAAGAAGTGTGGCGTTGATAAATATCTATTCACCTCCCTCAGATACTCTTTACAGTATTCTTTATGGATTAAAAGTTTTACAAAACACTCAAGAAATTGAGAATACTTATTCTTTTGATCAGCCATATTCTGAAAAATTGATTACCGGTCAGTCCACTGTGAAACTACTTAAAACTTATAAAGAGGATCTTTCAAGAATTACAAAAAATTATATTACACAGGTTTATGATCAAGATACCGGACTTATTAAAAAAAGTATAAAACTTTCAGGCGCCAAAGATTCAGTAAAAAGATCAAGTTCATTTTATGACAATGTCATTTTTTGGAAAACAATCTCATTAGCTCAGGAACTCAAGATCATAAAAAGGGATCAAGTTTTTCTTGATAATTTAAAACAAAAAATTATAAAAACATTTTGGCTAGAAAAAGAAGGGTATTTTTTGGAAGAGTTAAGTGATCAGGCAGTAATGGAAAAATGGTATTCATCAGACTGGCTTATTGCTTATCAAACGGGTTTTCTTAATCCCGACTATAAAGAAGATCTTAAATTACTCACAAGATCGGTTGAATATATTCAGCTCAATAATATTGACCAGCCATTTGCGATGAGATACCAGCTTGATTCCAGACCAAAACAACTGCATAATACGGTTCGACTTTTTGCCCGTGAATATGGTTCGACGGCAATATGGAGCCATTGGGGAATGGAGTATACGAAATTACTTGTCAGACTATCACAAAAAACGGGAAATATTTTTTATCTTGCTGATGCACGCGACCAACTACGTGCCTATATTCATAATATTGAACAATATGGAGGATATCCGGAAGTTTATGAAAATGAAGGCGGAATTTTCCGATCTCGAGTTTATCGTGGGGTACTTGAAACCGGCTGGATTGTGAATTTTGAACAGGCTTTACATATGTACACCTGGACAAAATTGCATTGGAATGATATTGTATACTGATAAATAACAATGCTTGACATCAACTACATTCGTGAAAACCCGGAAAAGGTAAAAGAGGCGGCAAAAAATAAAAACCGTGTTGTTGACATAGATAAAATACTTGAACTTGATAATAAACGTATCGCACAAATTCAAAAATCACAAAAACTTCGTGAAGAGAGAAATGATTTTCCAAAAGGAAAACCTGATCAAAAAACGATCGAACGCGGAAAACAAATCAAAGATGAGCTAAAAAATATCGAGAATGAATTAAAAAATGTTGAATCAGAACTAAAAAATCTGATGCTTTTTGTTCCCAACGTCCCGCTTGACGAAGTACCGATTGGGAAGGATGCTTCTGGAAATAAGGAGCTTAAAAAATGGGGAGAAGTACCGAAGTTTA
>CAYNLS010000026.1:0-4459 GCA_964398125.1 uncultured Gammaproteobacteria bacterium | reverse complement strand
GATCTTGAGCGTGGTTCAAAAGTTTCAGGATTTCGAGGTTATTTCTTAAAAAATGAAGGGGCTATTTTACATGTAGCGCTACTCTTTTATGTCCTGCAAAAATTAACAAAAAAAGGGTATATGCCTTTTATCGCTCCGTCGATTGTGAAACAATTTACATTATTTGGTACCGGACATTTTCCGTGGGGAAGTGGCCAGGATGTTTATGAATTAAATGATGAGGATAAATATTTAGCCGGAACCGCAGAAGTCCCTGTAACCGCTTATCATTCTGGAGAAATGTTGCAAGAAAAAGATTTACCAAAACGATACGCTGCATTTTCTCCTTGTTTCCGTCGTGAGGCCGGAGCCTATGGAAAAGATACAAAAGGTCTTTATCGACTCCATGAATTCTGGAAAATTGAACAGGTGATAATCGCAAGAAATAATCTTGACGAAGCTCGAAAAGTTCATGAAGAACTTGAACAAAATGCTGAAGAAATTTTACAGGAATTAAAACTACCATATAGACAACTTCTTATGTGCACAGGCGACATGGGTGAACCACAACTTAAAAAATATGATATCGAAACCTGGATGCCTTCAAGAAATGCCTACGGCGAAACAATGTCCAATAGTATCATGGGGGATTTCCAAGCACGAAGACTTAATATACGTTATAAAACTAAGGAGGGAAAAACAGAATTTGTATATACATTTAATAATACCGCAGTAGCTTCACCAAGAATTCTTATTGCAATTCTTGAAAACTACCAACAGGAAGACGGATCAGTAAAAATTCCTGAGGTACTACAATCTCTCACGGGATTTTCAGAAATAAAAAGAAAATAATTTAGATCAATCTCGTAATTTTATCACCAAGATCTCTTGTAGAGAGTACTTTGCCTTTTGCAATATCTTTAGTTCCGTATCCTGCAGCAATCGCTTTTTTTACCGCATTTCTGATATTTTCCGCTTCTTCTTTCATTTCAAAACTATACTCAAGCATCATTGCCGCAGATAATATCGTACCGATAGGATTTGCTGTATTTTTTCCCGCAGCTTTTGGATATGATCCGTGAATCGGTTCATAAAGAGATGTTTTTTCGCCGATCGAAGCAGATGGTAACATACCGATTGAGCCAGTGATCACCGATGCTTCATCTGTGAGTATATCGCCAAACATATTTTCGGTCAGTATTACATCAAATTCTGTCGGTCGTTTGATGATCTGCATTGAAGCATTGTCAACAAACATGTAATTGACAGTGACGGCAGGGTAGTCCTTTGACATGTTTTGAACGGTTTCACGCCAAAGTCTTGAGGTTTCCAAAACATTTGCTTTATCAACCAATATCAACAATTTACGACGTCTCATAGAAAGATCAAAAGCGTACTTTGTGACACGTCGTATTTCTTCTTTTGTATATGTGCAGGTATCATATGCAGAATCACCATCCTCTTCTCTCCCCTTTTCACCAAAATAAATTCCGCCGATGAGCTCACGTACCACAATAAAATCGACTCCTTTAATAATTTCCTTTTTTAGTGGAGATTTATCAAGAAGCGAATCATAAGTAAATATCGGTCGCACATTTGCATACAATCCGAGCGCCTTCCGCATAGCAAGTAGACCTTGTTCTGGTCGAACTTTTGCTTTTGGATCATTGTCAAATTTCGGATCCCCGATCGCACCAAATAATATTGCGTCTGATTTTAAACAAAGTTCTTCAGTTTCTTTAGGAAATGGATTACCAGTTTTATCAATCGCGACTCCGCCGATCAATCCTTCGGTAAAAACAAATTCGTGATCGTATCTTTCAGCAATTTTTTTTAGGACTTTAACTGCCTCGGACGTGACTTCCGGTCCGACTCCGTCACCTGGTAAAAGCGCAATTTGTTTTTTCATATTATTTTTTTCTTTTTTTTATCAACTTCTGAAA
Organism: uncultured Gammaproteobacteria bacterium; assembly: GCA_964398125.1. GTDB lineage: Bacteria > Patescibacteriota > Microgenomatia > UBA1406 > GWC2-37-13 > CAYNLS01. The sequence continues at coordinate 2,537 of CAYNLS010000026.1, read as the reverse complement.
TTCTTTTTCAGAAATTAAATCCAGTGAACTTTCTACTCTGTCTATAAATAATTTTCCTTCTATATGATCATATTCATGCTGAAAAATGCGGGCTACGAAATCAGTGAATTTTTTACTTATTTTCTTTCCTTCTCTTGTTGTATATTCAACATTTATTGATTTTGATCGAGGAATCAAACCGCGAAGTCCGGGAATACTCAAACATCCTTCCCAATCCTTAACTGTCTGTTTTGACATATCAATAATTTTAGGATTTATGATTGCAGTCGGTTTCATTTTGGGAGCATATGGATAGCGAACGTTTGGATGAGAGGCGAGAATAAAAATTCTTAATGACTCGTAAACTTGTGGAGCGGCAATTCCTACTCCGTCTACCTCCATGACCGTCGAAATAAGATCATCGATCATAGTTTGAATCGTTTGAGATTTAATTTCTGAAACTTCCTTGCATTTCCTTCTTAAAGTATCATGACCTAAATGAGCGACCTGCAATAGTTTCCCTTTTAGCTTTTTCATAAATCAGTAATTAATCGAGTAATCATTCTTTCTTTTTTTTTCAAATTCTACGATCTTCTTTTCAACTGATTGTAAATATTCTATATCATCATAACCGTTCATTATGGTCATCTTTTTATACGGATTAATATCAAATTTCTCAAACTTTCCATCTTCCGTAGTTATTGTTTGTTTTTCAAGATCAATTTCAATCTTTGTTTTCGAATTTTTTTTAATCAAAGAAAAAATGTGAGACAAAAATTTTTCAGAAACCTGCACTGGCAAAAGACTATTATTCAAGGAATTACTCTTAAAAATATCGGCAAAAAAACTTGAAACTACTGCTTTAAATCCATGATCAACCAAAGCCCAAGCTGCATGTTCCCGGCTTGAACCACTACCAAAATTACGACCAGCAACGAGTATCTCACCTTTGTAAGTTGGATCGTTTAAGATAAAATCTTTTCTAGGTTTGCCTGCAGCATCATATCGCCAGTCACGAAATAAATTCTTGCCAAATCCTTCACGGGTTGTTGCTTTAAGAAAACGAGCAGGAATGATCTGGTCGGTATCGACATTTTCCATATATAATGGAACTGCGGTGGAAACTATTTTTGTAAATTTTTGTTTTTTCATAAAAAATTTCTAGGATCTGTAACTTTTCCTGTGATTGCTGTAGCTGCTGCAGTCAACGGACTTACGAGCATAGTCCTTGCGCCAGGACCTTGTCGGCCTTCAAAATTCCTGTTTGATGTTGAAACGCAATATTTACCTGGAGGAATTTTGTCCTCATTCATACCCAAACAAGCTGAACATCCTGCTCCACGCAACTCAAATCCTGCTTCTGCAAAAACTTTATCCAGTCCTTCTTTTTTTGCTTGTTTCAAAACTTGTGTTGATCCAGGGACAAGAAATGCTTCCACATGTTTAGCCTTTCTTCTGCCACGTAAAATTTTTGCCGCGAGTCTAAAATCTTCAATACGTGAATTAGTACAACTTCCAAAAAAAACATAATCTACTTTTTGCCCAATCATATTTTGTCCTTCTCTCAAACCCATATATTCCAAAGATCTTTTAAGTTGATGTTTGTCTGAATTAGAAATTAGAAATTTGGAATTAGGAATTGCATCATTAATCTTTATTCCCATCCCCGGATTTGTTCCGTAAGTGATCATGGGCTCAATATCTGCCGCATCAAATTTTTCTACACGATCATATTTTGCACCTGGGTCTGAAGGCAAAGTTTTCCAGTATGAAACTGCTCTTTCCCAATCGGTTACTTTTGGCTTGCCCGACGAATCGGAGGGCATAAATTCACGACCTTTCATGTATTCGTAAGTTGTTTCATCTGGAGCGATCATGCCACCACGAGCTCCCATCTCGATACTCATATTACAGATTGTCATGCGGGCTTCCATAGATAAATTGCGAATAGTACTTCCTGCATATTCAACAAAATATCCTGTGCCGCCAGAAGCAGTAAGTTTGGAAATAATATAAAGAATGATATCTTTGGCAACAACTCCTTTTTTAAGTTTTCCGTTGACTTCGATCTTCATTGTTTTTGGTTTATTTTGCAAAATTGTCTGTGTTGCCAAAACTTGCTCGACTTCACTGGTGCCGATGCCAAATGCGAGCGCGCCAAATGCACCATGAGTTGATGTATGACTGTCACCACAAACTATAGTCATTCCTGGTTTGGTAATTCCGAGCTCAGGTCCAATGATATGTACGATTCCTTGCCATGGATGACCAAGTCCATATAGATCAATGCCAAATTCGCGACAGTTTTTCACTAGCATTTCGACTTGTTTTCTTGAAAGTAATTCTTTGATCTGCAAATGTTGATTTTTTGTCGGTACATTGTGATCTGCGGTTGCCCATGTGCGATTTGTTCTAAATACTGGAATTCCTCTTCTTTTCAAACCAGTGAAAGCTTGAGGTGATGTAACTTCATGAATGAGATGCCCGTCAATATAAAGCACAGCAGGATAATCTTTTTCCTGTGCAACGACATGCGCATCCCAGATTTTTTCAAAATG
>CAYNLS010000025.1:4478-12920 GCA_964398125.1 uncultured Gammaproteobacteria bacterium | reverse complement strand
AGGCTCTTGTGGCAGGTTTAACATCGGTTAAATACTGGGTGTTGATAGTAAATAATTTGGCATTATTTATTTCTTTCTCTTCTTCGATGGTTATATTGATATTTCTCTCCTTTTCAAAAGACTCAATAAATGACCGAATATTTTTTGCTGCTGCTTTTTTTTCCATCTTTTCATTTTCCATGAGTCAATTATATATTGTATTGTCTTGATCGTAAAATTTGTGTAAGTTATTGTGGAGAATTTGGAGGTAAGTATTCAAAGGACTTTACTATCTGTTCCAGGTCAGTATAAAGATCGGTCGATTCTGTCGAGAAGGTATACACTGAACTATTGAGATAAATATAATAAACTTTTTGTTTTATTTTCAAGTTTTCAAATACTTCTTCTCTGACAATTCCATCATAACCATCTATTTTAAATTCTGAAAGGGAGTTTACAATTAATGCTCTTTTTCTGTCAAATTCATCTAAATAATCTTTTACGTTATTGAAGTTTGTACCATTTTTACTAATATTTATTTTTTTATCCGATTTATATAAATCAATATATGATGAAGCCTCTTTGATTGTATATTCTTTTGGGATTACGATAGAAAAATTCCAGTGTGGCGACTCAAAATACTGTCGATCTTGTTGTGAATTTTTGTTTTGTTTAGGGAAAACTTGGTTAATGAAATTTCTATAAAAAAATAAATACGATAAAACCACTACAACCGTGAAAATAAATAACAATAATTTGTAAAAATTTTTACTAAGTTTCATATTATTTTTATTTAATTACGTACTGCAATTGCGACTCAAATGTATAAAGAGAAATTTTTTTAAATCCATTTATTTCATCTTTCTGTTTATTACCATTTTCATTTATTGTTACATTAGTTATATCTTTCTTTTTATTGTATACCAAAGTAACTTTGACTTGTTTAGAGATATTAAGTGTTTGTTTTATTTTAGTTGGTTCCTTTTTTGAAGGATCTTTATCATATTCGATCTTGAAGATATTTTTCAGAAGTTCATAGGGAGTTGAATCATTATAGTGAAGAGACTTAATAGTTAGTCCATGAGTTTTTTTTGTATGTTTTGAAGTCGAGACGAGAATCAATCGGTTTGATGATGCCGAAAGTGTAGTTTGATCATATTCCTTTTTTTTGATTTTTATAATTTCAGTTGAAACTGGAACTGTCTGATTTTTCGCTCCGATTAAAAACTGATTATTTTCAAAGTCAAAAGTTATTTCTGCTTCAAGTTCAATATGGTTTACTATTGAAAACACCAACTCTTTAACATCTTCTATATTTCCATCTTTATCTACAGAATAATAAAATATATCGTATTCACCAATCTCGTTAAACGGGAGCGGATCTTCATACTGTTTCCATTCCTCATCGTTAATCTTATAAATAGTGTAATCGATACCAAGACTACCTATCACCGGTTCATCGGTCGTATTAATACTCACTATCACAGGAGTTTCATTTGTATATTCATTCGGATTATTTGTTGGTGTTCCAGAAATAATTGTATTTGTACTCGGAGCTACCGAATCAATTTTTTCACCCATGACCGCAAATTGTGTCAAATGATTGGTTTCTGCAGATATTTGACGTTTTTCCCAATCAATTGTCGATATCTCTTTTTCCCAAGTTGCACCATCCTGACTTGAATAAATCGATAATGATTCTGGCACTATTCTTGATATATCTAGACTGCCAATGATGAATTTTATAGTAAAGAATTTTTGAAAGTTAGTAAAAAAAGTTTCAATACCGTCCCACATAGTCACATCAGCAGCTGGCGCTATTGGGTGAAGAGTCGCCGATGGATCCGACACCGGAATATTATTAATCGTTAAGTAAAGATCTTGATTTACAAAATTTTTCGGTATGCTGACTGTGTATCTGTTGTTTGTAACTGACCTGCCGTCGATATGTATGATTTTTGTCACAGATTCATGAGGGTATTTCCATAAGTAACTACTCTTTGCGCCAATCTTTTCAACCCCATTTAGTGTAAAAGTATAGTTTTCCCAAGGATCCGGTTCATCTGATTGCCAACCGTATGGATCTACTAGACCGTCTGGAATGTTATCATCGAAATTACCGTCACCGTTTTTATCACGGATAACCATGAAGTGTATGTGTGCTCCTCCTGATCCACTAGGATCAACATTACCACTGAAACCGACCCTTCCAATAGCCTGTCTGTCATTTACGGTCACTTGTTGATTGGGTATATTTGTGATCAAGCCATCGGGTTGAAGATGATAGTATCTTGATTGATAGCCATTTCCGTGATCAATATAAATAGCGTTACCGCAAGCACTACACGTATTTACATATGTTGCCTGTCCTGCTGCAGCGGCCAATACATTATCATTACTCGTGACAAATGCTACGTTCCCATAATCATAACCGTCATGCTTAGAATATTGTTTAAGTGTAGAAAATTCATTTTCATATGTTGTTAATTGCTTTTCATACTGTTCAGGTTCGGATAAGTAGGTGCTTAATAATGGATAAGTATGATCAAAATAGGAACTTATCTGCAAAGCCACATCTTGGAATGCCTTTCCGTCCGCCTGATAATCCCACGGCAGATCAAGAAACGGAATTATAGTTGGATCATAGTCATCGAAATGCACTAAATATAATTGATCTATCTTCTGATAACTTGAATTACAATCTTTTTTATATCTTACATAAATATTGTTATAACCTTTCTTTGCTATCGGAGTTATATCAAGCGGCTTCATCTTTTTCGGTGTACAATCATTGATTCCGTATTCATTAAAACCATTTGCTCGATGTTCATAAAATCCTATAAACGATTGACTTACATCAATTTTTTCTCCAACCAATGCTTCACCGGTGCCATCAGGGTTGTGACTAAGGACTACTCGTCCAGATTGATAATCAAAGTTTATCAATTTAAAATAATAAACAGTTTCCAGATGCGGATCACCATAAAATTCTTTAGCTTCGGTCACTAAATAAGACCTAACAGTTATTGCATGAACTGATTGGGGGAAAATTAATATGTATAAAGCTATTAAAATAAATATGGCATGTTTCAAAAACGACATACCAATGAGAATATAAGATGTTATGTAATTATGTCAATATATTTTTAAACAAAATACACATTTGCTATATAATTACATAATTTATTCCCTAAAAATCACATTTTTCCTCAGCAGATAAAACACCAGTGACGCGGCAAAGACGGACGCCAGAAATCCCACCGTTATTATCATCATCATCACAATAGTTTTTGCCGCCAATAGCATCGTTCCTATATAAATTACTGTGCATATCGGCAATATCAACACTCCCCAACTCCCCTTTGCCAGAAAAAATTGATGAGTAAAAAGTACCATTAAAAAACAGGTGCCGTAGATCGCGGCAATATCAAGATAAGGCGCAACGGGTAAAAATGATTTCCCGAAAACCAGATTTACAGCAAAAAGAGCGAATCTGTCATATCCAAAATATGCGACGATGCCGGCGATTGCAATTAACAAGACAGTAAACACAAATCCGGGACGATGATATTTTTTGTACTTTTTGCTTGAAAAAAATATAAACGCAACCGAAAGCAAAGGACCGAAAATATACAAAATTATTTTTCCAAATAAAGACCAAGCACTATAAAAACCCACGTCTTCAGCACTAAAAATACGCTTTGCGATGATGATGTCTATATTTCCAAGAAGTCCGATCGCAATAGTCGAGACAATAGTCAGCCAGATATGCTTATCTTTATGCAAAGTTAAAAGTTTTTTTTGGACGTTTATTGAAAGTTTTTTTGCTCGTGATAAAAATTTTGAAAGCACAAAATGACTGATAATTAGATTGATCACAAATCCTGAAAAAAGGGCAAGCAAAACTACGATTATGCCTTGATGAAAAAAATAAGCGCTTAGTCCGCCGGCCAATTTGATCGCAGTCATGAGGAGCCCAACTATTGCGATTGTGGAAAGCAGATGAAGCCCTTGCAACAAGCTATTGTAGTAAGCTATGATCCAGTTGATCACAAGTATCGGTATCAGGAAATATGCGACAGTTTGCGGAAGACCGGTGAGCTGCCCTACAAATGGTGTCAAAATGAATATTGACGCCAGCAAAAACCAACGTTTCTTTAGCAAATTTATATACCACCGAAAAAGGCTGTTTGCATAATTTATGTTTTTTTCTTTGTCGCCGATTTTGATAATCAAGAATGTCCCGATGATACCGGTCGGTATCGACAATACAATGACATAAGAAAAAAGTGTCGTGATGTCGCCAAAACCTTGTGGACCAAGAGCTTTACCTACATATGAATTGAAAAAATAATTCATCAGTCCACCAAGCAAACTTGATGCCCAATAAAATATACTGCCTCGTAGAAATTTTTTAGACATCATAGCTCCAACAGTTTTTTTAAACATAAATCAATACTTAAAATTAATTTTTGGGATTGATCTTGAGATAATATTTTCTTTGTACCAATCGGTCATTTTTCTAAGAATCATCCTTGGAAAGATCAATGAAATCGCAGCATACAACCAGAAACGAAGATTAAATATATTTTGCCATCTTTTTTGAATCATGATTTTGATTTCGTTTTCCAATATTCCATCAGGAGCATAATTTTTTAACTGGATCAAGCCTTCATAATTTTTCAAAATATGCTCGTAACACAATTCATGAATTTTATTATATTTTTTATCCTTAAACACATAGTTAAACATGCTAAGCCACTGCAGAGTCGGAGATTCCGCGTAAACGGAACTGATTTTCCGGCTTTGACTTTCCTTTGTGCCGACTGCCAAAATATAATCTTTGAGCATCGCGACTTTGTGCCTTTTTAAAATATCGGCAAATGGATAAATATGACCGGGAAAAATGTCTTCGTGAAATTTTTCGGTCAGCCATTTTCTTCTAAACCCGAGCCCTGATATCTGACCGACAGACCCAAAAACCGCGGTCACTATTTTTTTACCGTCTTTGAGAGACATTATTTCATCTTTGTCAGGATTTACCGGCGGCACATGCCGAATAGGCTCTTTAATATCATCAAAGAACCAAAAGTACGGTCTTGTCAAAACTCCGACATCAGAACGATCATTAAAAACTTTTTTTATTTTGGAAATTGCATCAAAGGAAAAAATATCATCTTGCGCTAAAAAAGTCAGGAGCTCTGTTTTTGTACGATCAACCAGAAATTGAAAATGCAGTTGGCAGCCTAAGTTTTTTGGAGTTTTGACATAAGAAATCGACAGTTTTTTTTCATATTTTTTTACAATTTCTTTGGTTTTTTCGATTTCTTTTTTATCACTTGGCTTGTTATCATCTCCAACTATGACTATAAACTCTTTATCTTTTTGCTTTACAAGGCTGTCAAGTGTGGTTGATAAGATAGTCGAACCTTTGTAAACCGGCACTAGAACGGTGAGATTTTTCATAAATAAAATATCGCGAAGGCAAGATCTTCAAAACAGTTTATGTTATCATAATGAAGTTTAAAAAGTAAATGACAAGTGTCAGATATTATTTGCTATACTTCATTCTGAAAATATATTAAAACAAACCAAAATGTACTATCCGATTGATGAATGTAGAGTTTGTGGTAATAAAAAACTTTCTTACATATTAGAACTTGGTATTCAAGAGTTTACAGGTGTTTTTCCTAAAACAAAGGAAGATCAAGTACCAAAAGGCCCATTGTCACTTGTAAAATGTGATGGAGACAAAGATGAAGTATGTGGTCTAGTACAACTTGGGCATTTTTTTGATAAGAACGTGCTTTACGGGGATAGTTATGGATATTTGTCGGGACTCAACATATCTATGGTCAACCATCTAAAAGCCATCGTTGATACCTCACAAAAGTTTGTAGTATTAAAAAAAAATGATCTTATTATCGACATTGGAAGCAATGATGGAACTTTGTTAAATTTTTTTTCTCCTGATAAATTAACCTTGATCGGCATTGATCCAACAGCCTTCAAATTTAAGAGAAATTACAAAAAGGGTATATATATTTTTTCCGATTTCTTTCCTTCAAGACAGTTTAAAAAAAAGTTTCGTAATAAAAAAGCTAAGATCATCTACTCAATTGCAATGTTTTATGATCTTGACAGACCTTATGACTTTGTTAAAGAAATTTACGAAAGTTTGGATGAGAAAGGAATATGGGTTTTAGAGCAGAGTTACCTGCCCGTAATGCTAGATCAGCTTGCCTACGATACAATCTGTCATGAGCATTTAGAGTATTACGCACTCCGACAAATAAAATGGATTTTTGATAGAGTTGGCCTAAAAATTATTAACATAAATTTTAATGATACTAATGGCGGAAGTTTTCAAATTATTGCCGCAAAAGAAAAACACCCTTTTCCGGAGATAAAAAAAATTATTAAAAAGATTCTAAGTAATGAAAAAAGACAAGGAATTCATTCGTTAAAGCGATATAAAAGGTTTGAAAAAAAAATAAAAAAACATAAAAAAATATTGACGGATCTTATTCATAAACTAAAAAAAGAAAATAAAAAAATTTTGGGCTATGGAGCATCCACAAAAGGCAACGTTCTTCTTCAATATTGTGAGTTGGGAAAGCAGGATATCCCGTTTATTGCCGATGTAAATAAAGATAAGTATGGTTCGTGGACACCAGGGACACGTATACCGATTATTCCTGAAGAAGAAGCACTAAAGATGCGGCCCGATTATTTTTTAGTCTTGCCATGGCATTTTAAAAAAAATGTTCTGCAACGACAGAAAAAATTTATCAATTCTGGAGGAAAGCTGATTTTTCCTTTACCTAAATTACATATTATCTAATTAAGATGAATTTTATTCATAATAAGTTTGTCGCCATACTTAGAGAACTTATCGTCCCTCAACTTTATTTTATTTATAAAGACAACAATAAAAAGCATTTTGTTTTTAATAACTATAGTTTGCGCTATCTATGTCATCCGTATAACAGAACTTGGGTAAATGAAAGAATTGTTGAAGTGCCAATTGCACTTCATTATTTAAAAAAGTATAAAGGTAAACGCATATTAGAAGTTGGAAATGTTTTAAAACACTATACACATTCTTCTCATGACGTCGTAGACAAGTATGAAATGGAGCCAGGAGTGATCAATGAGGACGTAGTGGATTATCGACCAAAGAAAAAATACGATCTAATTTTATGTGTCTCAACTCTTGAACATGTAGGTTGGGATGAGAAACCAAAGAGAATTAATAAAAGTATTGAAGCGGTCAAATTATTAAAAAAACTTTTGGCAAGGAATGGTGAACTTGTCATCACATTACCATTCGGTTACAATCCAGCAATTGATAAATTTGTTTTTGAAAATAAATTTCATTTTACAAAAGAATATTTTTTACGCCGAATATCTAGGCGAAATTATTGGAAAGAAATATCAAAAGACCAAATTCAAACCATGAAATATTCCAGCATAATAATGCATGCGAACACTCTTTTCATAGGCATTTATCAAAAAAAGCATGGATAAGAGAATGATCTCCATATGTATACCTACATATAATAGGACGCAATTTTTAAAGAAATGTGTATTGCGTTTGATAAATCAGATTGAGAAGGCAAATTTGCAAGAAATATTTGAAATAGTAGTATTTAATGACAACGGAGCCGATGATACAAGTAGGTTGATAAAAAAATATCAGCATAAATATAAATACATAAATTATTTTGAAAGTAAAAAGAGATATGGTCTGCGTCATGCAATCATCCATGTCGCATCTCTTGCAAAAGCACAATATATTTGGTTTTTTTCCGATGATGATCTACCAGCTGATAATGCACTTTCAATGCTTTTAATAAAGATTAAAAAACATAATCCGGATATTGTCTTTGGTAATGTTGATGATTTTAAGGACAGCACAATAGTCAGGAAAAACGTTTTTAAACTTAAAACCGATAAATTTTTAGGTAACAAAAAAGATTTTTTTAGATTTTTAGGTGATAAATTTTTTTCCATAACATATTTTGTGGCATATATTTCCAATTTTATTATCAAGCGAAAATTATATGAAAAAAATTCTCATATCCATAAAAAATATGACTCATCCTACAATATGACTCCGCTAGTTACTCCTTTACTTTATACAAATATGAGTTGTAATTTTCTTGTATTGAAAAAATCTGTTGTATTGAGAAGAATAGATAATGAAAGCTGGGCACTAAAAGATCCAAAAGATAAAATTAAATTTGATACGAAAGTATCAAATTACCATTTTGGTAATATACAGAGAGTAAACTATAAAATTATTCCAGTAAAGCTACATTTATATTTCTATATTCATAGAATTAAAAACGTCTGTATTAATACTCTATTACAAAGGCCTTTTGGATATAGAGTAATAAATATATATTCAATAATCGAAAATTTTTTTTATCAAGCCCTGTTAAAACTAAAATAAACTAC
>CAYNLS010000025.1:3546-4468 GCA_964398125.1 uncultured Gammaproteobacteria bacterium | reverse complement strand
GTTCTTTTTGCCATAAACTACTTTGGCAATTTTTTATTAATCAATTTGTATTCATAATCACTTGCACTATCCCAACTCAATTTATTAAGAATATTTTTAGAATTATTCAATCCTTTATCTACTTTCTTACTCAATATATTAATTGTGATTTCAGAAAACTTATGTTTATCAAAACAAGAAACAGTTTGGATATATGATTTAAAAGTTTCATTGAACACAGGCAAATCATAGGCTACAATAGGTACATCGCATGAAAGTACCTCGCCAACAATCATCCCAAAACCTTCTTCATGACTTGGAAAAAGAAAGACTTTGCATGAATTTATAATCGAAAATGCCTTTTCATCCGGTAAAAAACCAAGAAGATCAATATTTTGCTTGAGTTTTTCATTTTTAATTTGTTTATTTAAATTTGAAATTGTTTTTTTTGATCCTTGACCGATGATTGCCAGTTTAGCCATCGGTAATGTAGTCGTCACATTTTTCCAGATCTGTAAAATGTCATCTATTCCTTTTGATTTGTGAAGGCGTGACATAAAAACTCCGTCATATTTTTTTGCAGATTTATTTTGGTTTCTTAAAGTTATTCCAGGGTAAACAACATGAAGTTTTGATCTCAGGAATCCTTTTCCAATCAATTGCTTTTTTAAAATATTACTATCGATTATTATAATATCTGCAAAAAATCTTATAAATAATAAACTTATTTGCTGAAAAATGTATGAAATAAATCTACTTTTTGGTATGAGATGAAACATTTTTGTCACAAACATTTTTTTCGGGAATTTCAGTTTCAAAATAATTGAAGGAATTATGTCGCAAATATTATCCGATGTAGCATAAATAAGATCCGCTTTTCTGATTGAGAAACTTAATATTATTCCTTTGATAATTCTCAAAAAATATATTAGGAATATGTTTT
>CAYNLS010000025.1:0-3536 GCA_964398125.1 uncultured Gammaproteobacteria bacterium | reverse complement strand
CTTTTGTAGTTACGTTAAAGTTGGCTTTTAAACCTTCGTACTGACAAAGTCTTCTTCCCAGACTTGATGTGACCACAGTAAGGTTTTTCGGTTTTATGCGTTTGAATATCTCGATAAAACACATGTCTCCCCCGCTCTTGCCTTGTGAGTAAGCATTCATGAATGCATAAATAATTTCATTTTTCATAATTTCGATTTACTAGAAAATTCGATAAATCTTTTTTTAAATCGACATCAATATCGCTTTTTATATATGAATTTAGCTTTCTTGGAAGATTTTTCTTATTATTTTGATATTCGATTTTATGCAAATATTTTTTAGAATCAATACTTAAAATCTTGCAAATTGTTTTACCAAAATCATAAAAGCTGATTTTTTTATTGGAAAAGTAATTTTTTATTACTTTCAAATCCTTATTTAAAAATATTTCTTCAGTTAGGCGGTCAATTGAAATCGGATTGAAAAATAAATTTGAATAACAATTGATTTTCTTCATTTTAAGAAGGGATTTTATTATGAAAGTATTTTCAGAATAAAAAGATGTTCGAATTACGTGAAATTTTTTGTCGACAAACTGCTCGCCGATTTTTTTTGATATTCCATATGTATTTACCGGATCTACGGCATAATCTGAGGAAATGTGCAGTAGTTTTTTATGATATTTTAAACTTAATTTATTTAGGAGATAAACTCCAAAACTATTGACATTAAAAGTTTCAATTGCATTTTTCTCCGCATAATCCATATTTGTTATCGCAGCACAGTTTAGAACATAATGAAAAGAATATTTTTTAAAAGCTTTTTCTAGAGATCTTTCGTCTATGATATTTGCTTTATTTTTCGAAAGTGGAATAGTCAACTTCGGATAATTTTTAGAAAAGGATTTCCCTAGTTGTGAATCGCCGCCAATGATAAGAATTTTTTTCATTTATTAAATAATTTTAATTTTTGGAAAAGGAATGATGAATTTGGTACCAGTTTTTTTTAATTTTCCTTCTTCCTGTTTTAAAATCGAGTCAATATAATTCCAGGCAAGAACTAAAAAATAATCCGGCGGATTTTTTCTACTTTTTTCCGGGTGATATATCGGAACATGAACTCCGGGCATGAGCATGCCGGCGCGAAGTGGAGATAAATCGACAATATAATCCAGGATTTTAGAATCGATTTCGCAATAGTTTAACAATATTGTTCCACGACCTGGTGCGCCATAGCCAATAATCGATTTTTTTTGTTTTTTGATTTTCAATAATAATTTTCGTAGTTTTTCTTTATGAGCAATAGTATTGCTTTGAAATTTTTTGAAAGTTGTAAATTTATTTAGACCGTTTTTTAATTCCAGATTAATCAATTTTTTTACATTTCTTGAGACTTTAAGATTAGAATTTTTTTTCGCAGCAATTACTCTTATTCCTCCTCCATGCATTGGCAAACGAATTACATCGACGATTTTCAAATCTTCAAGTTCAAAGATATTTCTCAAAGCGTAAACGCTGTAATAACACAAGTGTTCGTGATATATGGTGTCGTACTGAAATTTTTTAAGTAAATCCAGAAGATAATGCACCTCAACGATAAACACGCCATTTTTCTTTAGAAGCAATTTTGCTGCCTTCATGATTTCGTGTATTTCATCAACATGAGCAAAGACATTGCTTCCGGTAACTACATCCATGAGGCCATATTTTCGTTTTATTTTTTCAGCAGAATGTTGATTAAAATAATCTACAATGACATTTAACCCCTTTTTTTTAGCAAGTTTTGAAACATTGACCGAAGGATCGATGCCGATAGTTTTTATTTTTTTATTATTTTGGAAATATAGCAACAAAACTCCGTCATTTGAACCAAACTCAAGAAGTTGCGCGCCATCTTTTTTAAGATAATTATTTTTAAGAAATTGTGAATATTCTTTAAAATGCTCAGAAAGTGATTTGATTACCGAGGAAATATAAAAATAGTTTTTAAAAAGCACAGTTGGATCGGCGACATCCAAGATTTGAACTAAACCGCAGTTATTGCAGAAATAAACTCGCAGAGGTATTTTTACTTCTTTTTTTATCTGATCCTTTTTTAAAAATCCACCGGCAAGGGGCATTGATCCAAGGTCAAGAAAGCATCTGAGATTTTTACTAAAACAGCCTCGGCAGTTATTTCTATGTAAAATGATTAATCTATCCATCCTTCTGATTTATAAATATTTTCAAGTGTATCTTTTTCAAGTTGATTTAAATTTCTTATAGAGGTTCTGTTATCTACATTACTGAACCAGCCTTCATCTTCGAGCAATTTTTCAATCTGTTTTTTAGTCAATATTCTTGTGTTTGTGGAATTGAATTCCAAAAGATCGGTTTTCAATAATTTTTTCCCGTTATAAAAACGCTTGGTTTCATTCAGAGATATTTGTGGAAGGATCACAAAATATTCGTCAAAATCATACGTGCGCGGTATTTCATATTTTGAGACCAGTATTTCGTGTACTTTTTCACCGGGTCTTATACCGATCAATTTTATTTTGCTTTTTTTGTTTCCCAGGCGATTGATTACTACATCAGAAAGATCGACTATCTTGGCCGCAGGCATTTTCATGACCAAAACCTCTCCACCGATAGATTCAATCGTTGCCTTCAAAACAAGTCTTATGGCGTCTGATAATCGCAGAAAAAATCTTGTCATTTTTTCATCGGTTAAGGTGAGAGTATTCAGTTTTGCAATTTGTTCGATAAAAAGTGGCACCACACTGCCGTTTGTTCCAACCACATTTCCTCCACGAACACAGACAAATTTTGTATCATCTGAAATCAGATTTGCCGCAATCATCAGTTTTTCGCCACAGGCTTTGGTCACACCATACAAATTAAAAGGATCAACTGCTTTGTCTGTAGAAACATCAATGACTTTTTTTACTTTATTTTCAAGCGCGGCTTCAATAACATTTTGCGTACCGATGATGTTGGTTTTTACTGCTTCCCAGGGATTTTCTTCACAAACCGGGACGTGTTTTAGTGCGGCAAGATGAAAAACAAAATCAACGTTTTTGGAAACAAGCATGAGTCTGTTTTTATCGCGCACATCACCGATGTAATATTTTATTTTTTTGTTTTGAAATTCACGTTTCATTTCCACTTGCTTATGTTCACCTCGAGAATAAATACGAATCTCTCGCGGTGAATAATATTGGAGAAGTTGTCTTGTGAGTTCTTTTCCCCAAGATCCCGAGCCGCCGGTGATAAGAATGGTTGAGTTTTTTAATATTTTTTTCATTTGGAATCTAGTTTAATAAGTCTTTTATATGATAAGTTTTTTAGAATTGCTGGCACTAAAGAAAGTTTTCCTAAAATCTGCCAGTCGCTGACTTTTCTTTTTCTCTGTACCCAATCTCGGAATTTTAAAATGGTTGGCAATTTCCTGAAAATTTTCAGATAAACTCTCACAACCTCAATATTATAATCCAACTTGAACCCCGTGACTAGTATGATTCCAAGATTTATTATTAAAATATTCATAAAATGAAATTAGCTTTAATATTAGGATT
>CAYNLS010000024.1:11674-12962 GCA_964398125.1 uncultured Gammaproteobacteria bacterium | reverse complement strand
TCTGTCGGATATTTATATTTTTCATCTCCTTGTGATTGTGCCCAGGCATCAATCGCTTCCTGCCAGCGGTTTTTTCCATCTGTTGAGATTGGATCATTTTCCGTGATAACTATAAAATCCTTTTCATCATAGTTTCCTGATTTGACTTCAATATCATTGGCAATCTTGCCCGTGGCTTTTGAGATTTTTAATTTTTTATAAAATGGCGAGACATCTGTTGGTTCTGAGCCTTCGACATAATATTCTGACCGAGTCGGAGAACCGTCTCTTGGTAGTCCGCCTAAAAATGCATCAATATTAAGTGCTTTGACTTTGTCAGGTTTTTCCATTATTCCGTCGTCATATTTATTTAGTAACTGCGTCATGAAATCGTGCCAAATAGGAGAAGCGCCTGTCGCCCCTGAGGCGATCTGCTGATTCATAGTTGAGTTGTCATTGTTGCCGACCCATACACCCATGGCAATTGAGGTCGTATAACCCACGGCCCAGTTGTCGCGCTTGTCATTGGTGGTTCCTGTTTTGACGGCAACGGTTTTTCCCGGAATATTTAGGTATGAGTTTGGACCGAATGTCTCAAGGCGCGCGTTGTTGTCTGAAATGATATGAGAAATTATGAAACTTATTTCTGGAGAGACTACTTCTTCCTCTTTTTCGTTATTTAATTTATAAATCTTTTTTCCTTTGTAATCGGTGATTTCAAGAATGCTTGTTGAATCGATTTTTTTTCCCTCATTTCCAAAAACACCGAATGCAGAAGTAAGTTGCAGAAGTGTTGTTTCTCCACCTCCGAGTGAAGCCGACAATCCTAAATTATCGATATTTTCCTGTGTCGGTTCAAGTGATTCAAGACCCATATCGTAGGCCAATTGTAGAAAATCACGAAGCCCGATCATAGCAAGCATTTTGACGGCCGGAACATTTAGAGAATTACCTAAAGCAAATCTCATCTGCACCGGACCGCGATATTTTAGGTCATAATTTTCAGGAGTATAATCCTCTCCGCCTTGGTTGGGAAAAACCGTTTTTAAATCCATAATCACGGTTGACGGAGTATATCCTTTTTGTAAAGCCACAGCATACTCGATGGGTTTTAAAGTAGATCCTGGTTGTCTAAATCCTTGTGAAATGACGTCAAATTTTCCGTATTCATCATCGTCATAATCATATGATCCGACATAAGTTACGATTTCACCCGTATCGGGTTTCAAGGCAACAAGAGCACCGTTGCCGACTTTTAAATTTTTAAGTCCTTTGATTTCGTCTTTGACAATCTTTTCTGCTTTTTTTT
>CAYNLS010000024.1:8104-11664 GCA_964398125.1 uncultured Gammaproteobacteria bacterium | reverse complement strand
GCAGATGCAGCAGGTTGTTGGGCCAAATCCTGTAGATCAAGATCAAGAGTTGTTTTTATTTTTACACCCTGATTGAAAATTGCCGGACCAAACTGTTCTTCAACTTGGTTTTTCACATAAAAAATAAAGTGTGGCGCATAACTATCAAGTTTCGGCTCGTCAAATTTCATTTTATCTATTTGACCCTTAGATCTTTCTTCCTGGTCGCGGGTGATATATCCATCTTCACGCATACGTCTTAAAACATCTTCGGTGCGCTTTTTCCAACCGTCTTTCCCGCTTACAAATGGAGAATAATTTGAAGGATTTTGAGGCAAACCTGCCAAAAAGGCACTTTCAACAAGTGTCAAATGTTTGGGCTCTTTTCCGAAATATCCTCTTGAGGCAGAACCCACTCCCCAAAAACTTCCGCCATACGGCGCTTCATTAAGATACATTTCCAAAATTTCTTTTTTGGTGTAATTTTTTTCCACTTCGTAAGCCAAAATGGCCTCTTTGATTTTTCTTGGCAAAGTTTGTTCTGATGTAAGTAAAACATTTTTAATAAGTTGCTGAGTGATCGTAGATCCACCCTGTAAATTGCCGGCCAATGTACTAAATAAAGCGCGAACAATGCCATATTGCGATACGCCCTGATGTTCATAAAATCTTTTGTCTTCGATTGCAATCGTCGCCTGCTGCAAAAGTTTGGCAACATCGTCGATATCTACCTGAATACGATTTTTATCCTGATACATCTCATAGATCACCTCTCCGTTTCTGTCATAAAAAATTGTTGAATTTCCGCGAGCTTCAGATAACGTGCCGGGCTTGGGAAGATCGCGTCCATACCAGGCAAAAAGAGCCAGTGCTGCCAGGTATCCGAGTATTGCCAAAATTATCAAACCAGCCGCAAAATATAAAAAAACAGCTTGCTTTTTTATTTGAAAAAAAGAACGTCGCGGTCGGCGACGTCGCGGAATATATGCCATAGAGTTTATTGTAACAAATATGGTAGGGAAGGCGATTATTTAGTATAATGAGCGTATGTTGAATAATGTAAAAAGGATGTTTAAGTTTAGAAATATTATAAAAATCATCATAATAATTGCGGCATTGCTTCTTGTGATCACAAGCTTTACACCTCTGTTGTATCTATAGTTTTAGGTATGATTACGACAATCAACATCGATTCACTTCCAAGAACAAGCACTGTTACTATAAGGAGACTAAAAAAAATTGGGATTCAAAATTACCTAAACCTCCTTTATTATTTTCCTTTCCGTTATGAGGATTTCTCGCTTATTTCACCGATTTCTCGTATACAACCCGGTGAAACCGTGACTTTGCAAGGGATGATCACGGAAATCAAAACAGAATATACAAGAAGAAGCATCACGATCCAAAAAGCGGTTCTCCAGGATGATTCAGGACAAGTCAGGATTGTCTGGTACAACCAGCCATTTTTAGTAAAACTTTTACAAAATAAACGCATTTCGATCGCAGGATCTGTAGAAAGTTATCGGGGTAGTTTGTCATTTTCTCCAAAAGAATATGAAATCATATATGACGAGAGTTTCGTGCCGATACATACTACAAGACTTGTGCCTGTCTACCCCCAAACTTACGGCCTGTCATCAAGAACTATCCGTGAAAAAATACTTTATGTACTGCAAAACTATTTAATGACTTCTGATGACGACCAGGAATTTCTGCCAAAATCCATTATTCAAGATTTTTCTTTGTCAAATGAACGCGAAGCACTTTTACAAGTACATTTTCCGGATAGCTTATCTAAATTAAAAACTGCTCGCGCACGAATAGGTTTTGACGAATTATTTACTGTCATGCTTTCATCACGACTCGTAAGGCAACAATGGGAGCAGGAAAATATCAAAAAACCGTTTAGATTTAATCAAAAAATAAATAAGAATATCTCCGAATTTATTGAAAAACTTCCTTTCCAACTCACAAACGCACAAAACAAATCGTCTTTTGAAATCCTCGAAGATCTTAAAAAAAACACTCCCATGAATCGTTTTTTACAAGGTGACGTTGGCTCAGGAAAAACTGTAGTTGCGGCAATAGCATCGTACGCAACTTTTTTGAATGGTTATCAAACTCTTGTCATGGCGCCGACAGAAATACTTGCCATGCAGCACTATAACACAATCTCCGATTTGTTTAAAAATTTGCCGGTAAAAATTGCCATACAAACCCAATCCCATAAAACTTTCACTAAGAAAGAAAACAAAAATAATGATTATGACATCGTGATCGGTACACAAGCTTTGATTTCGGATTATGTGAAGTTTGATCGGGTCGGACTCGTGGTTGTGGACGAACAGCATAGATTCGGAGTCAAACAACGTGCAATTCTTAAACAAAAAGGTTCGCATCCTCATCTTCTTAGCATGACGGCGACTCCAATACCGCGTACGGTTTCTTTGACAATTTACAGTGAACTTGATTTATCGATCATCGACGAAATGCCAAAGGGTCGGCTTCCAATAAAAACTTATGTTGTGCCGGATATCAAGCGCGTTTCAGGGCAGAATTGGATAAAGGACAAGATCACCCGTGAAGGAGTGCAGGTTTTTATAATCTGTCCACTTATTGAAGAATCAGAAGCGGAGACCATGAAATCTGTGCGTGCAGCAACAAAAGAATATGAACATTTAAAAAATGATGTTTTTGCAAAATATAGAGTGGCACTTTTACACGGAAAACTGAAAGGTGTGGAAAAGGATAAAATCATGCAGGATTTTAAAGAAAAAAAATATGATATTCTCGTTTCGACTTCAGTGGTTGAGGTGGGAATCGATGTCGCAAACGCGACAATCATGGTCATTGAAGGGGCGGAAAGATTTGGTCTGGCACAACTTCATCAGCTTCGCGGACGAGTAGGTCGAGGCGACAAACAATCTTATTGTTTTTTGTACACGAGTACAAAAGAGGATTTTGATAAAAAACGACTTCACTTTTTTGCAAGGAATAACTCTGGTATGGCTCTTGCCGAATATGATCTGAAAGTTCGTGGTCCGGGAGAACTTTTCGGTACGAGACAGCATGGCTATTCCGAACTTAAAATTGCCGATCTGACCAATGTTTCACTCATTCACCAAGCGCAAAAAGGAGTTGATATTTTTATGAAAAAATACAAACTTTCGGATTATCCGACTTTAAAAACCATGATAAGCGCCAAGCAGATTGACAAGATCGCTCATGATTAACTTCTTGTTTTAACAGCCTTTTCATGATATCATTTCATATAAATTACTATTAGCCAAAAGCTAACAGCTATTAACTAAAATATGGCACCACTTCCAAAAAGAAAACATTCAACGGCTAGAAAAGGAAAACGAATTCTGGCGAGGAAGAATGAAAGTACGCTTCCACAACTTGTAGATTGTAAACATTGTGGAAAGAAAAAGCTTCCTCATCGTGTCTGTAAATACTGTGGCAAATCGTAAATTGTTTGGAGTTTTAAATTTAAAATAACTACGTGTGTTAGATAGTCGTCACGAAAAACGTATTCATATAGTACAAAATCTGTATGCCACGTCTTTTCAAACGGATAA
>CAYNLS010000024.1:0-8094 GCA_964398125.1 uncultured Gammaproteobacteria bacterium | reverse complement strand
AAAATAAAACTGCCCCATAAAGATCTGAAAAAAGTGACGGGTGACATTTTAGAGAATCTTGTCAGTATAGATGATCATATCAGACGTCACGCTCCAAAATACCCACTTGATAAAATTGCCCGCACCGATCTTGGTATTTTGAGACTCGCAGTTTACGAACTTACAATTGCAAAAAAAGAACCGACAAAAGTGATTATCAATGAAGCTGTAGAACTAGCAAAGGAACTCGGAAATGAAAGATCTTTTGCCTTTGTGAATGCGGTTCTTGGATCAATAGTTAAAGAAATCATATGAGCGACGATTTTATAACACTTGAGAAAAAAATTGAGATCATATTCAGGGACCGTGCATTACTCAAAAATGTGTTCATCCACAGGTCATATCTAAATGAACATAAAAATTTCGAAATGCCTTCCAATGAAAAGCTGGAATTTTTGGGAGACAGTGTCCTATCACTTGCTACTTCCATATATCTTTATCATCATTATCCTACTCTTCAGGAAGGTGATTACACTGATATAAAAGCTTCCATCGTGCGAACCGAAAGCTTGGCTGAGGTGGCAAAAGGACTTGAGCTTGGATCATATTTATTTCTCTCAAAAGGTGAAGAAAAGGGGAGCGGCCGAGCAAAAGAAAATATCCTCGCCGACGTATTTGAAGCACTGATTGCGGCAATATTTATTGACCAGGGATTTGAAAAGGCGTACGGATTTATAAATAAGTATTTATTTAAAAATAAACTTAAAATGATTATTGAAAGCGGATTATATCTTTCACCTAAAAGTCGTCTACAAGAGATCACGCAAGCAAAATTCAAGAAACTGCCGATTTATGTACTTGCACGTGAAGAAGGTCCCGAACATAAAAAAGAATTTCATGTAGATGTAATGATAAATGAAAAAAAATATGGCGAGGGTGCGGGAAAGTCAAAAAAACAGGCAGAGGAACACGCGGCACAAAATGCGCTGGAAAAATTGATTTAAAAAGCTATAATATGTATAAGTCTTATAAGTCCTATAAGACTTAAAATTTTTAAATCAATTTTTTTATGGCAGCAACAATCAGATTAATGCGCTTCGGAAAAAGAAAAAATCCTTTTTATAGGATTGTCGTGCTTGATAAAAGAAAAAAACGCGACGGAGCTTATATTGAAAAAATTGGTCTTTACAGACCATTTGAAACAAAAGAAAATATTATTGTGGAAAAAAGTCGATTTGATTATTGGATCGAAAAGGGAGCGGAACTTTCGGAAGGTATGCAGCGACTTCTTAAAAATAAAAAACAGATTAGCTACAAAGCTTAAAACTACAGTTTTGCCGCAATTTCTTCTATCTCTTTAATATCATTTTCACTGACAATCGCCGATCCTTCAACACCGTCTTGAAATTCTTTATGAAAAAAATTTAATGCGAAGGAAATCTGTTCTAAATCCACAATACCTAATGTGAGACTTTCATTTGTGATCAAGCGACCGCCAGTAAAATGGTATTCTCTCATAAAATTTTCGATTGCAGGAAGATCACCGGCTATCTCAACTTCCAGAGTCAATTTTTCTTCAGTTGTGGAACTTAAATCAATGCTGTAAGAAACTATACTGACCCCGGTACGAGCAGCTAGCTGCTCAAGTGCGGTGATGACTAGAAAATAGCTTTCATTATCTGGAACGAGTTTTTCAAGTATTTCGTTGTATTCGTCGATTTTTTCAGTCAAAAGCGTTTTGTTGTTTTGGATAAGTCGCACTGATGTACGGGCATCTTCGATTTCCTGATTTAAGCCTTGCAGATCGTTGTATTTACCATACAAACGTACACCTATAATTATTGCGGCAGTTAAAACCAGAATAAACAATAGTAATATTAACGAGACTGAGAAAACCGTTTTGTTTTGAAAAAGTTCCAAATAACGTTTAAGTTTTTTTTCCATCTTCTGAAATAAATTGAACTTGCATGTTTAATTGAATTTCGTTCTCATCAATATTCCCCTGATATGGGTCAAATTCCGAAATCGACACAAAAGTAAAATTCGTAAGGAATTCCTTTGTCTCAATAATGTTTAAAAAATTTAATAAATCTTCATATTTAAGGAATGTGACACTGACACTTGCTGCCCTTGTATTATCAAAATCGAACTCCGTCAAAGTCACAAAAGGCGCAAGCGTGGCGAGAATGTTTTTGAATTTATCATAATATATATATCCTTGAGCATCTTCTTTTAGATATGCGTTGACCAAGTTTTTTTTGAAAATAAAATATTTTATTTTTCGATCAAAATTACTATTACTTTGAATAAAACCCGTAAGAGTTTGAAGTGTAGTTTCGCTGCCTTTAGTTTTAGTTGCTACATACCATAATCCCAGAACCTCGGCAGCAATAAAAATGACACTTAAAATTAAAAGAGGGAGAGCAATAGTCTTTATCTTTTTTAAAAGAGTGAATAATAATTCACTATTGAAATCTTGTGTGAACAAATTGATATGTTTATTTTTCATCTGATATGCCCAGCAATAACTGGTAAGAAACTAGACAGGGAATGTCTGAAAGACTGGGTAATGGGATTTGGAATAAACATATTTCCAAGAGGCATACTCATTGTCGGAAGAGATAATCGATTTTGAATGACTGTGTGGAGCAAATTTATGTAAATATCGTAGTTCATAAGATACACATGCTTTATATTTATTCTGTAACGATCCTTCATAAAATGAATCGTTTTTTCAAGTTCGGATACTATTTGTATTATGAGTGGATCGATCACCTGAGTTATATTTATAGAAGCATTTTGGGCAAGTCCAATTTTTTGGAGAATCTCGATAGCCTTTTTATCATCGACATTGAAATTTATTTTAGTATCACGAATAAATGACTGGTATCCGACTCTTGCAGTTTTTGTGTACTGAAAGTATGGAGCGGTTTCATTTTTAACATATATTGAACTTGCAGCAAATCCGAAGTTAAAAATTATTGAAGGGTCCTTGATAAAGTTATCGGCCTCGCTAAAAAATCTTCCCAACACATTTTGGTCATTTTCAAGTGAGACCGGATCAAGTTTGGCAAGTTCGACAGTGTGGGCTACATGCGTAGCAATTTTTTTTTGGATTGCTTCAATCAAGATAAGCAATCTGTTTTCTGGCAATTTATCGATTACTTCAAAATCTATATTAACCTCACTGACCGGAAGCGGTACAAATTCATCAACTTGAAGACGAATCGATTTTGCAAGCTCAGATTCTTTCAGATCGGGCATCACCATAAGTTGAGAAAAGGTCATACTGTCCGGAATAGTAATCTGCACAGATTCCTGATTGATATTGAGCTCGCTTAACAGATGTGCAATCACCTGGGACTGATTTGCAGCAGTTTTTTCGTTGGGATTTGTGAAATAATTCGGAACTGTAGCATCGTAGCCAAGAGATAACAATTCAATTTGGCCTTTATTAAAATTGATGTGCGCAACTTTTGTCAAATAATCATCTATATGTAGGGAAAAAACATTACCTGCCATAACTTATAGAGTATCAGAAATTATGTAGAAAAATCAATTCAGCACGAGTACATAAATTCCTATGGAGCGGCCGTGAGCAAACGTACTTTAGTTTTATAAGGTAAAGAGATATTTGATGTAGTGCCTACTGAGGTCACTGTATAACTGATTTGAATCATTATTGGAGTATTTGTTTTTATTGTGCGTCTGAAACAACTTAAAACAAGATCGCTTACTGTGACTGTGCTGGCTGTTAAATTTGTTGTTACACTCGGTCCAGTCTGGACATATTGAAGACTATTTCCTGATAGCCAAAAATAATATTCTGAACCGTCAGTTCTTTGGAATTTAAATTGATTGCCTATAGTTGTAGTGTATTGATTATTTGGAGCTGCGTCCGAAGTACACTGTGCAGTACCGGCAAGATTTTCGATAGCCACACCTTCACGTAAAATTTTTCCCTTGATAAATGAAAGAGCAGCATCACCTTGTCTTTTTACCTCAACCATACGATACAACCTAAGCTGTTGTCGTAAAATCGTGGATAAGATTGCAAATATTGTCGGAAGTAATATGACAAGTAGACCTACCACGATGATCATCTCAAGTATTGTAAATCCTTTTTTTTTATTCATAGATATTATCTTGCTGTATAAACTGTTTCCAGCTGCTGCGAATAATTAACACCATTATCTACCCAAGATACAACGATTTGAGCATTTACACGTGTTGGATTAATAGCGGCATCTTTAGTCAGAGTGATCGTCCTTCGATAAATTGATGGAGCCAAACCGTTAATACCTGTTAGTGGACAGTTATTTATACTTGCTACTCTATAAGATCTATTAGGATCGGTTGTAGTCCAATAAGACGGATCAAGAATTGCGATAGTGTCAGTTAGGATAAAATTTTTATTAACACAGTAAATAATTCCCGCGGGAGATCCGGCTCTTGCTTGGAAAGCGTTCCAATCCGCGTAACGTTCATTTATTAGCCATTCACTTGTCTCTTCAACATAAAAACTTGCAAATATTTTGTGTTCGTTTACTTTCATATTCATAAGCAGGCGCGTCACATAAGCTACAATCACAACAAGCACCATACTCAACAAAGAAACAAAAATCATGATCTCAATAAGTGTAAAAGCCTTGTTTAGTTTTGAGGTAAATTTTTTCATGTTTTTAGCAAGGTCCATTGTATGGTCTTGTGAATGATGTATTACCTAGTTTATCTATATTTACGTCCATACATTGAGTATTATTTTGATTGCGAAGTCTTATCAGAGAATTAACTCGATTTGTTGAACAGTCTGCAGTATCGCAACCGTATGGATATAAAAAAAGGTAATCCCTATCAACTGTCGGAAACGCAATTCTTGCGGAGTTCAAGCTAAAATTTTCGCTTGCAATCGCTGTTTCTGTAATCGTAGGCGGCTGGCCGCAACGAAAATATGTCAGGAAATTTCCTGCAGGGAGATCGATTCTAAGTCGGAAACCGTTAAACTGAGCACAATTTGAGTTGGTTGTAATATCACGATCTACAGTGCGCTCACGAATAATGCTCAGTCTATCACGTAGCATCTCCGCGTCCTGTTCAAGTTGTTTTTGTTGTCCAAAAGAATTGTATGAAACAAAACCAGCCCCAAGAAAAAGAGTCATTATCGAAATCACAATGATTATCTCTATCAATGTAAAGCCATGCTTACGATTTATCATAAAATAATATATTTAACATTGTGGAGCGGGTATCAGCGGTGTAACAATACAGTCATTTGCACCTGCAACAAGTTCGAGATCAGTGGTGACCGTGTATGATGTGCATAAAGATGCTCCAATATTAGTACAACCCGCTGGTAATGCTGCGTAAGCATATGCTGCCCCGGATGGATTTTGTGGAATGCCATTAATGTAAGCTCCGATGCCTCCATTAGAACCAGTTGTAGTTGTTGATGTCCACGTTGCGGTCCTTGGATAATTGCCATTTATCTGATTGTTACGAAAAAGCTCCAAAGCCGCCCTTATTTGTTCAAGATCGGACCGTCTTCGTGCATCACGCGCATTGGCCTGAAATCTACCATAACTAAGTGCACTACCCCCAATAAGCGTTGTAATAATCGTTATGACAACAATCAGTTCGATTAGCGAGAATCCATCACGACTGCGAAGTCTCATACAATCATTTTTATACAAATCTTATCAAAAAGCAACACCTTAAAACTTCATAGCAGTACATATCAATGAATCTATCGCAAGCTGGTGATTCATATTATTAAATTGAAGTTGTGGAAGTATCTCAAAAATTTTTTTTGATAGTTTCAGGGCTTTTAAATCTTGTTCGTACACTCGTTTCCTTAAACTATCAAGAAGAGTATATAAAATTTTTACTGCATCTGCACGATCACGAGATTGAAGTTCTGTTAATGTGAAAAGTGCTGATGACGGCTTATTGCAAAGTAAATCAACAACGTTATTAAACCCTTTTTTTCCAGTATCCGATTCCTTTCTTTCATCATAGATTTTTATTATTTTACATCTTGATCTGATTGTGGGTAAAACGAATTCTACATTTTGTACAAGTAAAATAAATTGGTTGTTTAACGAAGATTCCTCAAGCATTTTTAACATTGCGTTTTGTGCCTCGGATGTCGCACTGTCAAATGTCTCAATCACAATCAAACGATTATCCTTGACTGTCACACGAAGATTTTTTCTTAAATCTCGTATCTGTTTAATAGTCAAACGTGCTTCGATAGGGGAGACCAAAAATAGGTTTTTTTTATCAATATTTTTCAACTCTGATATTTGTTCGAAAGAAGAAAAATTGATTACTCTTGATGGTGAATGGATAAGTAAGGGTAGCATATGATGGTCAGTTGCATTTTAACATAAATCACCCTATATTGAATTAATATGGATGTTGACCCAAAGCTATTATTGCAGAAATTTCAGCAAAAGGGAATAATCGATGAAGCCAGTGCAAAACGGTATGAAATCGAGGCAAATCAGAAAAAAATTCCACTTGAAAAATATCTATTAACATACACCAGACTTACCGATGATAATGTCCTCAGTGCAAAAGCTGCAATTCTGAATGTGCCTTATGTAAATATTGGTACGACAGCAGTAGATCCACAAGCTTTAAATTATATTTCAAAAGATATAGTTGCCGAGTATCATATCATTCCATATTTTTATGATGCCCAAAAAAAACAACTTTATATTGCTACTGCAAAACCACTTAATATCAATGCAATCGAAGTCTTAACAAGTAAAACAGGTTTAAAAATCGTGCCTGTTTTAGCATCGGAATCTGAGATCATGAAGGCGCTCAGCGTGGCAACAAGTTTGAATTTATCTCCTGTCGTCAAAGAAGCGGTCGCTGATATCGGTCCTCTGACCGATGTACAAAAATTGCAAAATACCAGTACATTTAATGCTGCCCCGATAGCCAAAATTGTAAACACAATAGTAGAGTTTGGAATAAAAAGTAGGGCCTCGGATATACACGTTGAACCTCAAGAACTGAAAACGCGAGTGCGTTATCGTATTGACGGAATCCTGACT
The DNA here is from genome assembly GCA_964398125.1 of uncultured Gammaproteobacteria bacterium. Lineage (GTDB taxonomy): Bacteria > Patescibacteriota > Microgenomatia > UBA1406 > GWC2-37-13 > CAYNLS01. Next base: position 1,051 of record CAYNLS010000024.1, on the reverse strand, counting down.
GAAAAACTTACACTTCCTCGAAGTATTCACGATTCACTTGTATCGAGAGTCAAGATCCTCGGTGCAATGAAAATTGATGAAAAACGTATCCCGCAGGACGGTAGATTTAACTATAAATTAGAAAGTGAAGAGATTGATTTGAGAGTCTCAACGCTTCCAACCGTGAACGGTGAAAAAATCGTTATGCGTCTGCTTCGCAAATCGGGTGGATTACCGGAGCTTACTGAGCTCGGGCTTGATGGAATACAATTAAAAAGATTTGAAGAAGGAATTTCAAAATCTTACGGAATAGTTCTTGTCACCGGGCCGACAGGTTCAGGAAAAACTACAACACTTTATTCGGTATTAAGTAAACTAAACACAAAAGCGGTAAATATTGTCACTCTCGAAGATCCGGTTGAGTATCAGATTGAAGGGATAAACCAGGTTCAGATAAATCCGCAGGCCGGACTAACATTCGCCACGGGTCTCAAATCATTTTTACGACAGGATCCGAACATCATTTTGGTCGGAGAAATTCGTGATAAGGAAACTACTCAGCTTGCGATTCAAGCCGCATTGACTGGCCATCTTGTGTTTTCCACGCTTCACACGAATGATGCGGCAACTGCAATACCGCGTCTCATCGACCTTGGCGGTGAACCTTTTCTTATCGCCTCGGTACTCAATATATCGATGGGTCAACGCATAGTGCGTAAAGTCTGTCAAAATTGCAAGGAATTTTATACTCCGACGCCCGAAGTACAACAATCGATAAAAGAAGAACTTGGAAATTTACTGCCCAAACAATATCAAGATGGTCAGCCGATCCGCTTAGCGCGAGGGCGAGGTTGTGAGGAATGTAATCAATCAGGATATATGGGACGTGTAGGAATTTTCGAAATTTTAAATATTTCTGGCGGTGTAAACGATCTTATATTAAAACAGTCATCAGCACATGAAATCACAGGTCAAGCTGTAAAAGAAGGAATGATACTTATAAAACAAGATGGTTTCTTGAAAGCATTGACAGGAATAACCACGCTTGAGGAAATCATGCGTGTAACTGAGG
>CAYNLS010000023.1:0-13107 GCA_964398125.1 uncultured Gammaproteobacteria bacterium | reverse complement strand
GTCAAATTTTCTTTTTTAACATTGGTGATGCCGGTTTTCACGTCGATTTTGTAGACGGTTATTTCAAGCGCTGATCCAGGGCCAAACGCCTGTTGTCTTGCAACATTGTCAGAAAGGATATCACTAATGATAAATGCTATGCCAGAGTCAAGAATTTTAACTTTGTTATCTACAAATTGTTCAACTGTCCGCTCCTTATTGTCAACAATTTTTTGTACCGGTCGTGGCTCAATTCTATAACCACCTGTAGCAAATACGCTATATACTTGGGCTAGATCAAGTAAGGTGACCTCACCACCTCCTAAACTTAAAGATAATCCGAATCTTGATGAATCATTCCATGTGTCTATACCCATCTGCCGACCAAACTCCACAAACTCTGGTACTCCTAACTGATTTAAAACTTTAACGGCAGGAATGTTATAAGAATTTGATAATGCGTATCTCAAAGTCACTTTTCCATGGTATTTACCATCATAATTTACAGGTTTATAAGGTTCGCTACCTGGATTTTGAAAAATGATTGGAGAGTCTTCGATCGGTGTTGCAGCCGTAAAGCCTCGCTCAAGAGCCAGCGCATACAACATAGGCTTAAGAGCCGATCCTGGTTGTCTCTCCGCAGTGGTTACATTATATGCGCCATATATATCAAGAAAATAATCAACTGATCCCACCATCGCAAGTATTTCACCTGTTTGGGGATTTAAAACTAGGACACCACCGTTTGTAACATTAAGATGTTGCACTTTGGCAAGTTCTTCTCGTAATATTGTTTCTGCCATATCCTGAATTTCAAGATCGATCGTAGTTGTCACTCGAAATCCCGACTCCTCCACTTTTCTGGTTCCATATTCCTTTTCCAGATAATCTTTTGTATAAAAAACAAAGTGTGGTGCATGAATCGTGGTCTTTGGTGGGAAAAATTCAACCTCAGTATTAAGTGTTTCAGAGAAGATTTTTTTATCGATGTATCCAAGTTCATACATGCCACGTAGTACTTCTCGACGCCGCGCCATAGCGAGCTTAGGATTGACAAACGGTGAATAAACTGATGGTGCTCTTGGTAAACCCGCAAGTAATGCAGCTTCATTAAGGGTTAAAAATTTGGCGCTTTTGCCGAAATATATTTCTGCTGCCTCCTCAATCCCATAAGCCGAGCCGCCATAAGGAACCTGATTTAAATACATTTCCATGATTTGTTCTTTCGAATAAATTTGTTCAGTCCATATCGCAAGCACAATTTCTTTAATTTTTCTTTCAATTGTGCGCTCAGGAGAAAGTAATGCCGATTTTACAAGCTGTTGAGTGATCGTAGATCCACCTTGAAGTTCATTGGTCTTTACCGTATCTTTTAGTGCTCTTAATATGCCGCCAAAGAAAGATACACCTTTGTGGTTATAAAAATTTTTGTCCTCGATTGCAACCGTAGCTTGGACTACATGTGCTGGAAGATCGGAAATATTTATTGGAGTTCTATTGACGTCACGATAAATTTCATAAAGTAATTTTCCGTTTCTATCATATAAATGTGTAGACTGAGCATAGTTGGTTGTCCCAATTTCTCGAGGTGTTGGCAGATCATGAATAAATTGATACGATTGGTAAATAATTAATGCTATTAAACAAAATACAAATCCATAAATAAAATAACGAAATGCTCGGCTGGTAAAAAAACGGTATATTCCAATATATATATTTACAATCTTTCTTATGACCAAACGCGGTATAAACAATATTTTATAAATCCTACGACTGATAGTATGTATAGTTTTTTTTGTGGTAGTCCAAATCGATAAACCATTTTTGATTGAAAATTTGATTAATTTTTTATAATTCTCTTTGTAGTTTTTGTTGACAAGCAAACTTGTTCTGGGCAGCGTATCTTTTTTTAATTTTATGACTGTCTGATTTATTTTTGTCCGACTGGTTTTCTTAAAATCATTTATAAAGTTTTGTGTTTTTGTGACAGCATATTTAAGGAGTTTAATTAAAAGATATGGAGGGTAGACGATAATCTTTTGTGTAGTTTCCCCAATGAAAATCAATCCTTCAATGACGGAATAAACCACAAAAAGAATCCCAAGATAAAAATGTTTTTTAAGAACGCTAATGGATAAAACTAGCTTTCTGGACATGACGTAATTCTAGCAAAACTATAGGACAACTTAAAGAGGTATTTTTTAAGGAAGATTTATAAGGAAGAATGTTGTTTAAGTTTTGCCTCGACAATAAGTCGGTCTTTGTATGTTCCTGGCGGGACACATGTCACGAGCATCAAATAGGCGGCGTTAAAATTCTGCTCCAAAACCGATACCTCATTTGGTTCTACTATATACATATCAAATACCTCATATTCATATTGTTTACCTTCGACATTTACAAAAATACTGTCACCTATATTCATTTTTGGTAAATATGTAAAAACGCTTTTGTAATCAGTGGGATTGAAAAGTTGTGGTAACGTAGAATGCCCAAAAACTGCTACTTTGCCGTAGGCTCCCGGCTTGGATGTGGGCAGATAATGGACAAGGCTTTTTGAAAGATCGTCGCCTCCGACAGTGACATCAAGATTTTTGAGATTTAATTTTGGGATAGATAATGTGTAACTTTTCAAATCAATTGTTTTTTCAGTGCCGGCAAGATTGGAAACTGGAAACCACACATTTGCCTGTGTGAAATCTCTTAAGTTGCTCGAAAATCCCCTATTACTCGCGTAAACACTTTTTGCGAATTGGAGTGAGGTCGCAATATTTGAGTCGGGGATCGGAGTCGTTGTGTATTTTTTTATAAAAAATCTGGCATATACTTCAAATGAAAGCATCGGATAAAAAGCCCAAAACATGAGACCTAGTCCGGTAAGTAAAACTATGTATGAAAAATATCTAACCGCGCGGCGTCTTTTTGAATCGACCTGTTTTGTATATACCTTAATCGTCATATTATTTTGACGTGCTTGTAACAGATATATTATTTTGAAATAATGGAGTCAAGCCAAGCAGGGAAAACGATTGTTCAACTTTCACATCCTCGACATTGTACTTTTCTTGAAGTTTACTGGTAATAGAACGGCCTGATGAAAATGTCACGTCTTCCTTTATATTTTTTACATCAATATCTTTATAAATATCGGCTTTGAATTGAACCGCAAGGGTGACTTCATCATCAGATATTTCCGCGTTCTCGAAGGTGATGCTTAGTGAAGATTCGCTAAGTGAGTAATCTTTATTGTCTTTTAGCAAAAGTTCAACGATCCTTTTTTTCAGTAAAGATTTACTAACAGTGTAATAATCTATCTCGGTATTTGCCTGAATACTCACGGTGTCTGCTTCTTCACCGATCTCTTTGGAAAATTTACTTGCCGCGACGACGGCTTCGGTGAGATCGGATATAAGCAACTCATCACCACCGACCTTTATCTCGGGGTTTTTCGAGGCATTAGCAGCAGCTTCTTTTTTTGCTTGTGCTTCCAAACTATCCAAGTCTTCACGAGAGACGGTTTTAATCTTTTTTTGTGTTCCTCCTGTAAAATCCGCGTCAGCTATGGCGACGTACAATGATTCCGGTAGGCCTCCGATTGTAAGTTGAGTTGATTTGGCAATATTATGTGCGGTACCGATCTCGCCTGCCGTCACCGTAGCTTTAGCTTTTCCGGACTGTTTCGTGCCATCACTGGTGACACCGCTTGATGAGGCAACTTTTAGATCATTATCAAGTACAAACCTTAGGTCTCCTTTTGCGAGTTCTGTACCCCGCGAAATACTGCGTTCTGCGTTATCAAAGTTGTGTATAGTGACATCGCCTTTTGCCTTTTCTCCAACATCACGTGAACCGGTCGTATTTTTTTTATCAGCAAATTCTATGACCTTAGTGTGACTGACTATCGTCAATTCCTTAGTACTTGGATTTTCCGAAATTTTCAACTCCAATTTTTCCGCATCATTGACTTTTTTTGATTGTAAATACACGGTGACTGCTGCTTTGTGAAAAAAGTATTCATATAAAATGAAAACCAGAATCAAACCCACAATCGGTACCCCAATCAAGAGCAGATAATTTTTACCTTCCGACTTTTTATTTTTCTGATTAAAAGTTGAAAAGAATGTAATCACTTTGTGCTTTAGATCATTTAAAAATTTGACGTTTAACTTTCTCCCAGATGGTCGTCCTGTGTGGCGTTGTGGTTCAGGTTCTTTGACGTCGGTGTCTTTTATGTCTCCTCCGAAAACAAAGCCGAAACTGCTTTTATCGTCCGGCATTGCTTCTTCTTCATTTTCTTCTGCTGCATCAGCATCTTCTTGAAAAAGTTCTTTAACAAAAGTGTCGGCAAAAATCATATACAAATCGCTGTCGTTTAAGGCGATGATTGTCGGATGTTCGGCAAAAATTTTTTCATCCCAATTATGACTTGTTATCGCTGAGGAAATTTTTTCATTATTGCTTTCACCATAGACAATTATCTTGGTTGGGAGAATGCGCTTGTCAGGAACTGAATTTAATACCTCCTCAAGATCCGAGGCTACGTCATCGGTGCGGGGTGAATATTGAGTGTGTGCCACAACTCCGGCTTTATAAATACTGACACCGATTTCAGTTTCAGAAAGCGAGGTTACGATGCAATTAACGATTGATTTTTTATTTATATATCCTTGCACCGCTTCGGCAACATCAATGTAACCCATAGGATTAAGTTCGAGCTCTCGTGATATATTTTTGATCGAAGTTTTGTATGGATCCTTAATCTCATGAGTTGCTGCATCAATCATCTGTGAAGGCAAAAAGAAAATCGTTTTATCCAAATCAGAGGAGATCTTCATCTCAAGATCGGAGATAAGATTGTCGGTATCTTCCAAGATTTTATCGAAAGACGAGGTTAGTTTTATTTTCTTTTCGGCACGAATTTTATACTCTTGCCCTTTAACCTCAACTACAAATCCTGATAAATATTTATCTGTAATATAAAGACAGAAATAGTAGGGCCTTTCTTTTTTCTTTTTAAAAAAAGGCAAAGTAAATCGCATATTATCTCATAATAACAGACCAGATCAGTAAAAATAAAGTATTTGAGATCGCTTATTCGATATTATATCTTTGCAATACTTGACTAATACCTTGCTGGGCCTTGCCAAGGGCTGTCGCATAGTCAACTCCGTTTATTGTTTCGTTTATAGCATTCTCAAGATACTGTACAATTTCATCATTTAAACCCTTGTCGTACGTTCTATCAACAACCGGCAGTGAAACTATGTGATCATTTTGTGCCATATCAAGTATCGGCGCAAGATACTGATTATCTTTTTGAGTTTCGTACAAATCTCGTCGAGAATAAGCTATTCCAAAAGCACGAGTTTTAGTCTGATTTTCGTACATCTTTGTCATTGTTTCCTTTTCTGAGAGGAACTTTAAAAATTTCCAACCTTCGATCTGATTTTTACTAAATTTATTCACCCCTTCAACCCAATAATTTCCGACTGAAATACTTTTATCATCTATTCCACGAGGTATTTGAGCCACCTTGACATTTATATCCGGATTTTGCGCTTTGATATTTATGACATGCCACGAAGGACCAAAGATCATCGCCGCGCGACCCTGTATAAAAGCCGATATTGAATTGGATTGTTTCTCATTCCAATAATTTTCCTCACCAAACTTTCGATAAAGTTGTAGTGCCTCAATAGCTTCCTTCTCATTTAGTTTTTTTAAATCTCCACCATTTAAAAGCAATAAAACACCAAAAATTTCTCCAAAATGATCTACATTGTTTGCCGTACCTATGGCCATTCCGGAAGTCACGATTGAACCGCTCGTATCACGGACAGTAAGCGCCGAAACTGTATTTAGTACATCGTTTTGACCGCCAACCCAGACTTGTGGTGGTTGTTGTATACCTCCTTGTCTTAGTACATCTTCGTTATAAATCATTACCAGTCCGTCGACCATGAGTGGGATACCATAATATAAGTTGTCAATTTTCAAATCCCTCTGATTAACCGGGTAAAAAGTTTGCTCAAATTCCTCATTCGACATGATTTCCGGAGGTAAAGATGTGAGAACTTCGCTTATTTCCGGAACCCAAGTATTGTGAAATCTGAAAATATCAGGACCGTTGCCTGTTTTACTTCTTGCAATAAGTCTTTCGCGATAACTATCCGGTGACATTTTTTCATAAACTATGGTCACTTTAGGATTTTTTGCCTTATATTCTTCGATCAGCGGCTGGAAAACTTCCTTTTCATCCCACAAACCCCAATATTGTAATGTGATAGGTTCATTGGTAGGTGTTGTCGGCCCTTGATTTCCGCCAGAGAGACGATCTTTGATAAAAAACCAGTAAACTACAAATAAAACAATCAAGAAAAAAACGATAATTCCACCAATAAACATAAATCTGCTTGGACTTTGTTCATAAACCGGTGGAAGATCTGTAGGATATGCCGGCGGTATACTTCCCTGCACCTTTTCAGGAGATTCAACAGTTGGCGCTACTTCCTCAACCTGAATTGGCGGAGACCCTTGTTGATTTTTGTTATCCTTTTGTTTATCATCCATGTACATATATGATAACAAATCTCGGGTCAAGAGTTCTGCTTATATTAGCGGCTTTTATAGTAGTTTCCATTGCTGTCATAAGTGCTCCATTAATTTACATAGTAAATGACGTCGGCAATGCGATTTATCCCATGACTTCAATCGACAACATAGATATGGGCAAAAAAACAAAAGAGCAAGCTACTGATATTCTCCAAAAAAAATATGACTATCTTGATCGCGCGATTCTCGAGGCAATTTATAAAGATAAGCCGATTGCAACATTTTCAGCAGAGCAGCTTGGACTTACAAGAGATATTAAAACTAAAGTCGATCAGGCATACATTGTCGGACGTACTCCACATTTACCTACCAGACTACTTCAGCAGGTCAACGCACTTGCTCATTTTTATAAAGTAAATTTTTATACACAGGTTGTTTTTGATCATGATCCGATTGAAAATTTCATAGAGATCTCAGAAAGTACTTATAACAAACGGCCAAAGAATGCTCTTTTCAAATTTGAAGACGGTCGGGTGACAAGTTTTAAGGCTCATGAAAACGGACTTGCTTTGAAAAGTGAAGAATTTCTGGAAGATGCTGCAGCTAATCTAAATAATATTTCACCTAAGAAAACTGTGTCTCGCGTTGTGTTGTCTGATAAAGTGATAGAACCCGAAATCACACTTGCCGAAGCTAATAATCAGGGTATAGAAGAACTTGTTGCGCAAGGTCAATCAAATTACTCACATTCAATTGCAACCCGTATTCATAATATCAATCTTGCCGCAAGCAGATTTAATGGTCAAATTATTCCGAAAGGAGCCATATTTTCCTTTAATGAAATAGTTGGAGATATTTCTTCAAACACTGGTTTTCAGCCTGCATACGTGATAGAAAACGGTAAAACGGTTTTAGGCGACGGTGGTGGTGTGTGTCAGGTTTCGACCACAATGTTTCGCGCAGCACTAAACGCTGGGTTACCTATAGTTGAACGACATGCACATGCATACAGAGTTTCATATTACGAGAATGATTCCGAACCGGGTTTTGACGCAACTATTTATTCACCTTCCGTAGATCTGAAGTTTAAAAATGACTCTCCGGGCGCACTCCTGATCCAAACCGAGATTGATGAAGCGAATATGATCTTAACTTTTAAGTTGTATGGAAAAAAAGACGATCGAAAAGTGGAGATATCAAAAGCGACAGTTTGGGATATCGCTCCACCACCTGAACCTCTGTATCAAGATGATCCGACACTGAAATCTGGAGAAGTAAAACAAGTTGATTTTCCGGCATGGGGTGCAAAAGCAAAGTTTACTTACAAAGTTACATACAAAGGAGGCGATGTGAAAGAAAAAACATTTTTTTCGACATTCAGGCCATGGAGAGCTGTTTATTTGAAAGGAACAGGATAGCCATAACAATTTCTAGAAAATCTTTCCCAAGATATCAAAAATTCCCAGTCGATTTCAACGGTAATTTAAATTTTTATTCTTTCTCTCCCCAATCATTTTTGCAGGAACTCCGCCAACTATTGCAAATGATTCAACATTCTTTGTAACTACAGCTCCGGCTGCAATGATTGCGCCTTTCCCAATATTTACACCCGGAAGTATGATCGCCCGCGGACCGATAAATACATAATCTTCAATAGTTACCGGCGTGCTTACCGCTCTAAATTTAGGATCATTGATATCGTGTTTACTGTTATAAATCATCACTTCGCTTGCAATGTCTACATGATTTCCGATAATAAGATTTTCCCGTCCATCAAGTACGGTTTTTTCCCCGATGATTGTATCTTCACCGATCTTTATTTTCGATGGATTATAAAATCGTGTTCCCGGGTTTAACCTGCTATTTTTCCCTATTTTGACACCGGCTAAAATATAAAAAAAATGTCTTAAAAAGGCAAAAGGTAATACTGAAATAATTCCTAGGAAAAAAAGATCAAGCTCTAAAAGAAGTTGCTTTAGTCTACTTGTTACTTTTGCATTAAGCTGTTCTGCTGATAGATTATTTCCGTCTTTATCCTGTATCATATGAATTTATTATATAGTATTCTGTAATTTATGCCTACTACACGACTTAAAAGAATCGAGAAAAAACGGAAGTATCTAGCTGCCATTTTGTTCATAATATCGATAACACTGATAGTGGGATTTATTTTCTTTATATCAAAATTAATTGGTTTTTATAACAATATTCATACTCCGATTGTGAAAAAAGGAGAGAAAGATAAACCGAAAAATACCTACAACATTCTTCTTCTTGGATATGGCGGCGGCATGCACCAGGGAGCATTTCTTACAGACACCATGATGGTCGCGCATGTCGATCTTGAGAAAGAAAAAGTCGTGCTCATTTCAATACCTCGTGATATCTGGGTCAAAGTTCCGACAAAATCTGAAGATTTTTATAGCAAAATCAATGCCGTTTATCAGATGGGACTTTTTCCGGAAAATTACCCTGATCTTGATACAGAGTACATAGATTCCAAAGAAAATCCATCTGGAATTGTAAAAAAAGTTGTAGGCGATGTCACTGGTCTTGAAATCGATTATTATGTCGCCGTGGATTTTCAAGGATTTGTGAATGCGATAGATACGCTTGGCGGTGTGGAAATCAATGTTATTACAAGCTTCAGCGATGCTGAATATCCAATCGAGGGAAAGGACGATGATCTATGTGGGAAAAAGGAAGAAGATCTGCCTGAACTTGAAAAAATTGCCACAGAATCTGCAGTACTCGCTTTTCCATGCCGGTATGAAACGGTGACTTTTACAAAAGGCCTGACTCAGATGGACGGCGAAACGGCACTGAAATTTGCGAGGTCAAGGCATTCACTTGAAGATGGCGGCGATTTCAGAAGGGCACAAAGACAACAACAGGTCATCGATGCCGTCAAAAATAAGGTATTAAGTATCAATTTTATTCCGAAAATTGTTCCTCTCATTGACGAACTTGGAGATCATGTCAAAACCGATATCAAAGCTGACAGATTTATACTTGAAGGACCAAGCGCAAGCAAATATTCTATCGCTACTTACGTAATCTCCGATGAATTTCTGGCAGAAGACAGATCTGATAACGGACAGTATATAATAATCCCAAGAACAGGTATAGATGAATGGGACGAAATTCACAAAATCATTGATAACAGATTGAAAGGTATAACGCCAAGTCCAACCGGCAATCCTACACAGAAGCCTACAATAAAGTTATAATAAATTATTAGTTTAAAAATATATGATAGTACGAAATAAAGATCAGCGTGTAGCAGTGCTTGTTGATGTTCAAAATCTCTATTATTCAGGGAAACATTTATATAATGCCCGGGTTAATTACAAAAATCTTCTGAGTCACGTGGTCGCAAACAGATTACTTGTTCGGGCTATTGCTTATGGCATAAAAACCGATGAATCCAAGGAGTCAGAATTTTTTGATGCACTTCACAACGCAGGCTTTGAAGTCAAGGAAAAAAATCTTCAAGTGTTTTTTGGCGGTGCAAAAAAGGGTGACTGGGATATCGGTATCGCTATGGATGCGATACGACTTGGTCACAAAGTAGACTCGATCATCCTTGTTTCCGGTGATGGGGATTTTAAACCCGTGGTCAATTATCTTCAGCAAGCTTTAGGTTGTCTGGTCGAAATAGTCGCATTCAAAAAATCAGCAAACAAAGAACTCGTGGAAATTTCTGACGACTTTATAAATATCGAAGATTTTGATAAGGAACTGCTTTTCAAAAAATAAGAATATATTTTAATCTGAGCGAAGTAACCAAAATTTGCGAGATTACACGCAACATGCCACTAACGACTAGATGAACAAAATTACAACTTTGCTTGAAATCGAGTAAATTTTCGGTTACGAGCGAGAGATTAAAAAAACTACTCTTCAGTGATCTCGACACTTTCCACTTTCACCGGATTTGTGGGCTTTGACTGTTCTCCCGATGCACTTTCCGTGACTTCACCTTCGGCGATTTTATCTACAACTTCCAATCCCTCTGTAACTTCTCCGAAGATTGTGTAATCTTTTGCAAGTGATTTTGAATCTTCATGAATTATAAAAAATTGACTTCAATTGGTATTTGGTCCAGAATTTGTAATTGCAATAGTACCGCGCACATATTCGGCATCAAAAGATTCATCGTCAAATTTATAGCCCGGTCCGCCGGTACCATCACCACTTGGATCACCACCTTGAATCATAAAGCCTTTGATGACACGGTGAAATACAGTACCGTCATAAAAATTTTTCTTTGCCAAAGACACAAAATTGTTGACTGTTATTGGAGTTTTATCCGCATGTAAATTTATTTTTATATCTCCTTCTGAAGTTTTCAAAACGGCAGTATAGATTTTTGATTCATCAATTGTCATTTTAGGTGTGGGAACTTTTGACGGTGATGGAGTTTTAACTTTTGTTGGTGTTGGTGTAATTTGTTTTTCTCCGGTTGGTACATTCAATTTTATCTGGTCTTTGGATTCGGATTTTTCTCCAAGAACTGAAAGATCTGAGGATCCGTCTTCTTTTTCGATACCTGGAGCCTTATTTTGGTTTTCATCGATTAAACTAAATGCGATCCCAAGAACAGCGACCAATCCGAATAAAAAAATGACTGCGCCTTTCATAATTTTGTCGTACTCTATATTACTGCAAGTATGACTATCTGTAAAGTCGGTTCCTTGAGTACTGAATAAGGCTTGATATTAACAATTTAATTTGATCGTCACTATGGGCTGGAAAGCACGAAACACGAATGTAAGTTTTTTTTAAATCTCCATATCCCGAGCTCACGAAGATATGTTTTTTCTTCAGAAAATCAATAATATTTTTATTGTCTTTTAAATCGCGGACCACATGAATTGTTTTTGATCTATCATCTTTGTTTTTTACTAAATATGAAAATCGTCCACTTTTTTCTATAAAATCTTCGATTTGTGAAGCATGATTTTCAATAGATTTTCTAATGTTCTTTATACCAATCTTGTTCATATCTTTAAGCACCTGACAAAGCAAATACATATCCAAAACATTTGGGGTATCAGGAGTTTCATTTCTTAACGCATATTTTTCGAGCTCTGAAAATGAATGATAGCTTTCGGTTTAAAATCCGTTTTTTAAGATAAATTGATTTTTTTCAAATCCTTGCGGACTCACAATTATTATTCCCAGGCCGGCCGGCAAACCGAATCCTTTTTGCACCGAAAAAAACACAATATCAACTTTTTTGCAATCAATATCTACATATGGAATGGAGGAAACCACGTCTAAGGCAATCAGTTTGTCAGGATTATTCTTTTTAATTTTATAAATTTCCTCAAGCGGCAACATCACTCCGGTGCTTGTCTCATTGTGAGTGAGACAAATGATTTCTGCTTTTTTAGGAATCTTGATTTTTTCAAAATCAAAACTTTCACCCAAAGGTGCTTCAACTAATTCTGGAGATTTACCAAGTTCCTTTGCGGTTTTATAAAATCTTTCTGAGAATGCTCCATTCACAAAATGGAAACTGTTTTTTATAACGATATTCTGAATGACTCGTTCCATGCTTTCTGTGCCGGATGAAACAAAAAAAATACGATACGATTTTGGAATATTTAATAGAGTTCTTAAATTTGAAGTTAAATCAATAAATAGTTCTTGAAACCATGCTCCGCGATGAGACTTGGACATAACTTCAGCATCAATAGCCTTTTTGATAAATCCGGTGACATTTGGATAAAGTTGTGTTGGTCCAACTGTGAAATAAATATTTTTCATATCATTTATTTTTGGTGAAGAATGCGGATTCGAGGCACATGGCACGCGTGGCAAAGCGCCTATTTACAAACTAACGCTTACTAGCTTGCTGCATGTGCGAGAAGACGCGTTCGAACCAAATTGTTATATTAATAAAGAACTCTAACTTTTATAGTCTCTTTCATTTCTTTTAATTTAGTGAGCACTTCTTTACCATAAACTTTATTGACATCGGTTATCACATAACCAACATAATCATTTGTTTTTAGATATTGACCGATGATATTTGTTTTGCTTTCCGCAAGAATACTATCGATTTGTGCCAAAACTCCTGGAGTATTACGATGAGTATGTATCAGCCGGTGAGCATCTTTTAATTCAGATAGTTGAATTTGTGGGAAGTTCACACTCAAAGTTGTAGTTCCGGTATTTACAAACTGGATCAATTTTTCCGAAACAAATGTACCGATATTGCTTTGTGCCTCCTCCGTACTGGCACCAATATGGGGAGTGAGGATCACATTCTGTAAATTTTGAAGTGTCGTGATAAATCCTGGTCCGTTGGATTTTGGTTCTTTTGGATAAACATCGATTGCGGCACCCGAAATATGACCCGATTTTATATGTTTCGATAATGATTCAATATCAACGATAAATCCGCGACTGGCATTTAAAAATAGAGCTCCTTTTTTCATGAGTGATAATTCTCTGTCGCCTATCAAATTGGTGTTTGTTTTCCTGCCGTCGACATGGACAGTCACAATATCCGAAATTGCTAAAAGATCCATCATAGAACTGCATCTTTGTGAATTGCCAAGCGCG
>CAYNLS010000022.1:4865-13488 GCA_964398125.1 uncultured Gammaproteobacteria bacterium | reverse complement strand
TTGCTGATAACCCTAGGAAACCGGTATCGGCAAAGAATAGTGAACTACCTGGAACACCTGAGGTGAAGGCATCACCGCTTGCAATATTACCGACAGCCGTGATGTCTCCTACTCCGCCGATGCCGGAAACTGAAGTACACTCCCACACAGCGCTACCCGAATTCCAAGCTAATACTTCGCCGCTTGCACATCCTCCAATCAGTCTAACTCCTTCACTTGTCACCTCAAGTCCAGAGTTAGCTGTAGCTGTCGGCGTTGTGCCACTGGTGATGGTGTCAACTGTCAAACTGTTCCCAGAAAGAGTCAATCCGTTACCGGTAAAATCTGTTACAGTCTCACTATTAGTTCTAAAACCGCTTGTGGCTTGTATAACGCCGTTAACATCAAGTGTAAAGCCTGGAGCTGTCGTACCAATACCCACAGAACCTTCAACAAGAAGGCCGTTTGAGGGAGCCGTGGTTCCGAGACTTGCATATGTTCCCCCAATTAAGGCCCCTCCTGCAACCGCAAATTTATCAGATGGGCCAGTTGTTCCTATTCCCACTCGTCCAGATGTAGACAGATAAAGAACTTCAGATGAAAGATTACTGTTATAAAATCTGAAGGACCCGCTGGAAGAACCTGAATATAGATCTATTGCGCTACTTTCATCGAGCGTTAGATTTGTTGCAAGCTCAGAAAAATCTAAAGAATCGTCTTTTATATCAATATCAACCGTAGATGATCCATCAGACAGTGTAAATTCATTTATAAAATTCAATGTATCCACCGATACTCCTCTTGCAGCTCCATTCTCCTCTACATTTATAACCGCACTTGCTGCTCCGGAATCGCTTGCGCAGTACCATCTTTTTGAAGTATCATTCCATTTAAGAATTTGTCCCGATCCGCAGCTTTGTAATAAAGAAAGTTCGTTACCAATGAACTCCAGTCCAGAATAAGAGGCTGTTGAACCAACTCCGCTCGCAGTTGATAATAAATCGACAGTTAAAGCTCCTCCAGTTGTGGTAAGTCCAAGACCGGTAAAATCGGTAATGGTTTCATCGTTCGTTCGGAAACCGCTTACTGCCTGGATAACGCCGTTAACATCAAGAGCATATCCCGGTGCGGTAGTACCGATACCGACGTTACCTTGTACTAACAAGCCGTTAGAAGGAGCCGTAATCAATGTTGCATAATCACTGCCGATTAACACACCCCCAGAAACACCCAGTTTATCGGCAGGCAACGTATTACCGATGCCGACATTGCCTGTAACATTAAGTGAGCTCAATGTTCCCGTTTTTGTAATACCGGTATAGTCTCCCACAACAACAGATGATGGAACAACACCTGTATATGACAGAGAGCTTAAAGCCAAAGTTCCTGACGAAAGCGTTCCGGTGTTATCAGCGTCAAAAATAAAAGCCTCCACATCATCCTCATCAAGGGTAGTTGCAGTTGTAGTCGAGGCTGTGTTATTGATCACGATACTATTCCCGTCAGTAGAAATTGAGATATTTGTACCGGCCTTTACATCTACGTCGCCTGTAAGTCCTTCTATTGAGTTTAATGCCGAAGTTTCTGAGACCGCAGTTGTACTAATAACCGGATTTTGTGGATCTCCTGATATGACGATGCCCGTTCCGGCAGTTAGTTCATAAACAATATTTGGAGCAGTGATATTTTCTTCAAAAACAGCTGGCGCAGTAAATCTTGACTGGAGGTTGAAAAAAATAGTCCCATCTTCTGCAGCTTTTACATCCTCGAATTCACCAAGGACTTGAGCTAAATCTTTAGGATCTATGAGTTGAGTGGATTTGCCATTTTCTTGTAGTAAAGAAAAATTTGGAGAGGGAATTTGATTTTTATTAAACGCATCCCAGGTCTTAAGGTAGTCCTTTAATGCTGCAAATGTTAAAAATATTGCAACAGCAGCTAGAAAACCGAAAAATGGATATTTTATTTCACTTGATGAAGAGAATCTCCCAGTTTTTGGGGTGCTTTTTTTTGAAAAGAACTTTTTGACAACCTTTTTTATGAATTCTGTCATGAACATTTTATTTTTTTTCTTCCGAAAACAGAGACATAAAATCAGTATTACATATATTTTTTTAAGATGCAATATATATTACATATAGGACTTTATTAGAAGTCAAAAATATTTTGATTTTGTACAAAAAAAATTATCTAAATATTAGTTATTGCCTATCTTCGTGCCAAAATTTAACTTGTGTTTTTTTTTACATTTGCCCATTGTATTCGTAAAAAAAAGCGCCTACAATGAAATTAAACAATATGTCAGCCCGGGAACTGCAAACATATTGGTATCGAGGTATCTTATTTTTATTGGCCTTAGTTTTAATGGTCCCTCCTGTATATGCTCAAAAGTCTGCCTCAATTGCTACCTACCATAAAATTGAGCACTCAAATGTAATTGATGGTTATATCGTGGCCACAATTAAGGATAAATTTGTCATCACAAATGAAGCTTATCAACCAAATATGATTGGTATCGTAAACAAACAGGCTGCAATCGAAATACGTCTTAGTAATGATCCCGACAGTTATCCTGTGAGCACAAATGGACAGACGTATGTTTTAGTATCTTTAGCAAATGGCGACATTAATAAAGGTGATTATATTACTTCATCGCCAGTTGAAGGTGTTGGCATGAAAGCTACAGTCCCCGGGCCAATCATCGGGGTTGCTCTTGAAGATGCGAGCAACCCCGATGAAAATACCATTAGTAAAATCAAAATCAACATTCAAAAGGATTATAACGTCGAACCATATTTTGCCACTGGTTCAACTATGACCCCCTTTTCCGGGGGTTTTGAATTTGTTAGATATTTGCTTGGTGCAATAGTCCTTATTATTTCGCTCTTGTTTAGTTTCTTATATTTCGGTAGATTATCTATGAAGGGTGTTGAAGCTTTAGGCAGAAATCCTCTAGCGTCAAGAAGGATTCAAGCAGGAATAATTCTCAATGTGATTATGGCAATTTCAATTTGTCTTATTGGATTAGTAACGGCAATGTATATTATACGTTCGTAAAATCAGCCATAGGCTGATCCGCCTCTGGCGGAAATTATTACTTATTAAAAAAATATGATTGAAGCTATACAAAATTTTGCGACATCGGCATGGTGGATTCCATATGCAAGTTTACTTGCCAATCTCGGATTACTTTTGGCTATTTTATATCTATTGAACTACCGAGGCTCCGATGCATCGATAAAAACTGCAGACGCTCGAATTGCGAAAATGTTTAAAGAAGCAGAATTTCGAGGGGCTCAAATTGTAACCGAAGCCACCGAACGTGCAAAAAAAATACTTTCAGAGGCGACAATTGCCAAAACTTCTCTTGAGACTCGCGTTGATCGAGCTTTTGACGATATCATCACTATGGTTCAAAGTCGTGTAAAAGATGAAAACTTGGCATTTTCACTTCAACTAAAGAAAAAAATGGACGAAGAAATTCTTCTTCTGGAACAAGAAGCAATAAAAATTATTGAAGAGCTAAAAGAACATGGCAAAAAACAGCTCGGATTTTTTACAGAGAGTATGCAGACTGAAACAAAAAATATTCATGAAGAGCTTTTCCGCGACATTGAACAGAACGTCGAGGTAATTAAGCAAGATATAAATACATATCGTGAACGTCAGTATAAAAAAATAGATGCCAATATGAATATGATCATTCAAGCAACATTCCGTGAATATCTAAAATATATACTGTCGTACGAAAATAACGAAGAGATAATTTTCAAAGCCTTAGAAAAATATAAAAGTGATAATTTAGACGTAAAAAATGGAACCCAGCAGTAATTTTATATCACACAAATTTATCCTAGAACAGGTATACACATTGCACGAACTGCAAATCTACCTGCGTTCCTTAAAAACCATACAAAATCTCAAATTCGAACAATCTCAAAATTTTTTTGAAGGACTCCGCAATAATATGCCTTCACTCCTCATGAAATATATTCAAGATTATGCTGAAAGTAATAAAATCAATCTACAAAATCAACAGGAAGTACTTGCTCTTTCAGTAGGCTTAACACAATATCTTGAATCCATACCAGTAGTTGAACTGACTTTGCCTATTGATGTAACTTACAGACAGATTATAAAAATCTGTAAATGGTGGCGAATCAGTACAAACCAGGCCGTTGTCATCAATATAAAAATTAATCCTGAGCTACTTTCAGGAGTTGCCATTGCTTTTAAAGGTAAATATACCGATTACTCACTAAACCGGTGGCTCGAGCATGAGGGCGCGGTTTCTATAGAAAAATTACTCACACCGACCTAAAACTATGGCAGAGGCATTTGAGACTTATCTCAATAGTACAAGCGAATTTGGCACTGTGACTCAAGTACACTACCCCATGATCTCAATCGAAGGTCTTCCAAAAGCTCACCCTTTTGAAACTCTGATTTTTGAGGATGGACAGATGGGACAGGTATTCGATATGGAATACGATCTTTTACACGCTTTAGTTTTTTCACCTGAACCAATCCATATTGGTTCAAAAGTAACTCGTACCAATCAGACTTTATCCATTCCGGTCGGCGATACGCTCCGCGGCTCGACAATTGATCCACTTGGCAGGCCTACTCGCCTTACAAAAGTCTTCACAACCAGAAACTCGCAGCGAGAAATATTTACTGAAACTATCGGAATGAACGGACGCGTTAGTGTAAATAAACCTTTTCTTACTGGTATAACCAAAGTAGATTTACTCATTCCGCTTGGTCGTGGACAAAGAGAGCTAATTTTAGGTGATGCCAAGACCGGCAAAACCAATTTTCTGCTAAATACCTTGGTAAACCAAGTTAAATCTGAAAATACAATTGGCGTCTATGCGGCAATTGGAAAAAAAACTAGCGAAATCAAATATCTTGAAACGTTTTTTGAAAATCAAGGAATTGCGCAAAAAATTATTTTAGTTTCAGCAACATCTGCCGATCCAACAAGCTTGATTTATCTTGCTCCTTACTCTGCTATGGCAATAGCAGAGTATTTTCGTGATGCCGGACAACACTCTGTAGTAATTCTAGATGATATGACTACCCATGCTCAAAGATACCGTGAAATTTCACTCTTAAGTAGACGTTTCCCCGGACGTGAATCTTATCCTGGAGATATTTTTTACGCCCATGCCAGTCTGGTTGAGAGAGCTGGCAATTTTAAACATGAAACTGCCAGTGAGGTTTCGATAACATGCCTTCCTGTGGCAAGTACGGTGGAGGGCGATATCGCAGGCTATATTTCAACTAACCTTATCAGTATGACTGACGGCCATGTTTTCTTTGATACTGAAATCTACAACAAAGGTGAACGTCCGGCAATCAATATCCCTCTTTCAGTGACTCGTGTCGGCAGAAAAACACAATCGGCACTAGTGCGCCGCGTAAATAGGGAAATATAGAACTCTTAGTCAAATTGCGCATCTTGATTCCGAGCTTTCGCTTGAATCAAAGGAAATCTTACATAAAGGTAAGGCATTAATGAGCATGCTTGACCAGGTCTCCGGCACTACCCCATACATCTTGCAAATAATACTTTTTGGGATTATCTGGCTTGATGCGGCAGACTTATCAAATGAAAAGGTTTATCGCGGGATTCTCGCTGAGCTTCTTAGCCTTTATCAAAATCCTGCCGAACGTAAGGAAATGAATTTAATTACAGGTAGCAAAAATCTTGACGAGTTTCTTTTGCGGTTAAAGCAAAAGCAAGATATCATTGATATATGCAACAAAAATCAATTATCGATAGCGAAATAGACTTTCTTGCCAATCTAAGACAACTGGCGCGGGTCTATGAAACTATCTCGACCATCAAAATGCAACAAATAAGAGAAAGCATTATCCAGAGTCGTTCTTTTGTGGCAAGTCTTATGGACATTTTTCAATCACTGCAATATGCTGATCCTGAAGAAAAGGCCCAGCTCGAAAAAGAACTTTTAGAGCAAAGAGGCAAGGATTTGAAACCTCTTGCAACGGTGATAATCACGGCAAATGCAAAATTCCACGGTGATATTTTAAGAAAAACGTTTGAATATTTCATATCCCAGTATGATAAGAAGGGAGATCTTTTTGTGATCGGTAAAATCGGCCGTGAGCTTGTACAGGATTATAAGGCAGATATCATATTCAAGGAATTTGATATTTCAGATATCAATTTCACCATCCAAGACTTGAAACCAATCCTTTTTCATCTTTTGCAGTATAAAAAAATCCACGTCTATTATGCCGTCTTTAAAAATCTTGTTGAACAGGTCCCAACCGATACTGATATTGCCGATATATTGAAGTTGTCCCCGGAAGAGTTACAAAAAGAAACAGACGTTGAAAATCATCCTGAATTTTTATTTGAACCTTCAGGACAAGAAATCGCTGGATTTATCCACAACAGTGTCATTGCCATGCTACTCCTGCAGACCGTTTCTGAGACAAATCTCGCTCGCCTTGCGTCACGTCTTAATGCAATGGATGCGCTTTTACAGAGAATAGATGCGGACGTTAAAAATTTGGAATCGAGAAGACGTAGGGCTGAAAGACATATTGAAAATAGTAAACAGTCAGAACGATTGGCTGGGATCAGTTTGTGGTGAAAAGTTTTATAGGTCTTATAAGTATAATAGCATTTTATGGGAGATAAAGGAACAATAGTTTCAATAAAAAGTCAGATCGTTGAGGTGGAATTTTATGACACTCCTCCAAAAATTCACGATCTATATATTCTTGAAAGTGATGATAAAGTAGTTCTTGAAGTATATGGTTCGGCATCAGATAGATCCGTCTATTGTCTTGCTCTTACGCCAACAATAAGATTGCATAGAGGCGCCATCGTCATAAACACAAAATCCTCACTCTCAATCCCGGTTGGCAGACAGATTTTGGGACGAGCCATGAACTTATTTGGTGACCCGATTGACGGCGGGGTACCATTCGATGTGACAAACAAGTATTCAATCTTTAAGGAAACTCAGGAACAACCCCATATTATCGTGCCTCATGAAATTCTTGAAACCGGTATAAAGGTAGTAGATTTTTTTACACCACTTTTACGCGGCGGCAAAGTAGGTCTATTTGGTGGAGGCGGCGTCGGAAAGACTGTTCTTCTTACTGAAATAATTCACAATATTATATCTCGCGAGTCTAAAAATCATGTTTCTATCTTTGCAGGTATAGGAGAGCGTAGTCGCGAAGGACAAGAATTATATCAAGCCCTTGGAGAAACAAAGGTTCTACAATCCGTCGCGTTGATATTTGGTGAAATGAGCAAAAATCCATCCGTTCGTTTTCGTACTGCCTATGCCGGCATTGCTCTTGCTGAATATTTTCGCGATCGTGAAAAAAATAACGTTCTTTTTTTTGTTGATAATATGTACCGTTTCGCCCAGGCGGGATACGAAATTGGTACTCTTTTGGGCACAATCCCTTCTGAAGGAGGTTACCAAGGCACTTTGGGTTCGGAAATCGCCGAACTGCATGAAAGACTTTATTCTTCAGTAAACTCGACAATAACTACTTTTGAAACAGTTTATGTCCCGTCTGACGATATTACTGATCCAGGCGTTCAAGCAGTACTTCCATTTCTTGATGCACGTGTAGTTTTGTCTCGATGGATTTATCAGGAAGGCAGACTTCCGGCTATTGATACGCTTGCTTCATTTTCAAATGCCTTAAATCCAGAAATTGTAGGGGAAAATCACTATCGTACATACCTTGAGACCCAACGATTGCTTAAAGAAGCAGTTAATCTGGAAAGGATTGCTTCTCTGATAGGCGAATCAGAGCTTTCACCAGAAAATCAACTGATTTATAAACGTTCTCGTCTGATCAAAAATTATATGACTCAAAGATTTGCAACAACCTCAATCGATCTTACAGAAACAAATACCTATGTGTCTCGTGAAGAAACTATTGCCGATGTCCAAAATATTCTAACTGGAGTATACGACAAGCATGATCCTAAAAGTCTAATGTATATAAAAACATTAAAGGAACTTCCAAAAGTCTGAACTTTAAATAAAGCTTATGTCTCAATCAGAAGATACTATTCCCATGGATTTGCAGATAAGCATTTTATCACCCGATAAAACTGTATATTTGGGTCGCGCCGAGGCTGTGACGTGCAAAAACGAAAAGGGAGAATTTGATATTCTGCCCCTTCACAGTAATTTTATCTCCCTTATTGATGACTATATTAAGATTCATCTTATTGGAGGAAAAATTCAGAAAATTAATATTGGCCGAGGCCTTCTTAAAGCCATTGAAAACAAGATTACTATTCTTCTCAATGTTGATCTTACTGAACAGGACGTCGTGTTTAAAGCATTGTTTAAACAGATTGAAGATAAGCAAAAAAAATTATAAGTCTTATACGACTTATAATTTTTACGGGTTTACACTTCCGGCCGGTGATGATTCTTTTGGCAATTCCAGCTTAGGTTCAACTGCGGCAGGAGGTGGTGTCGGAAGATTTAACTCCTGTGATTGCGGTTCTTCTTCGGTAGTTTCTGTTCCCTGCTGTGCTGCAAGTTCTTCATCATATTTCTTTTGAAATGTCTTACGGTCGTCCTGGCGTCTTTTATAATTCCGTTCTGCCTTTGTTCGATTCAGTACC
>CAYNLS010000022.1:0-4855 GCA_964398125.1 uncultured Gammaproteobacteria bacterium | reverse complement strand
CTGGATCTAATAACCCAATTACAACTTGCATTTGTTGTACTGCATTGCGATATTGATTACTCTGATAATATGCCCATCCGAGATTGTAACGTGCATTTGCCCAATCTGGCTTCAAGGACGCCGCTTGCTCAAATAATCGCTGTGCACTTTGATAATCCTGAAGAAGGTAAAAAACACTTCCCAGCTCAAGGCGTAGTATCGGGTTATATCGGTCAAGAGCGATTGCTTGTTGATATGTAGCGACAGTCCATGCCGGCGCTTGTTGAACAGCGTTTAATATCTGTCTATAAATTCCCGCCAAATTCTGCCAGTTTGAAACTCTTGCCGGATTTAATGCTACAGCGGCCTTTGCTTCATTTATCGCAATTTGTAACGACTGTGTAACTGCTGCCCTTTCCTGATCGCTAAGCTGTGCTCCAGCTTGAGCTTTTGCAGCTAAATTATTAGCTACAAGTAGATTGGCTTGAGAAAAATTTCGTCTGAATTCTTCACTATAAGGATTATATTGGACAGCTTGTTGCTGATTTCTATATAGTTTTTGAAGACTGTTCTCTGAAATCGCATCAATCGATCGCTTGAAATATAGTTCAGACAAAAAATTTCGTCCGACAAAATATATCGAACTTCCGATAAATAAAAATCCTAAAACTGAAAGCCCGATGTGTGCCGGAACTAATTTACCAAGATCTATTTCATATTCTTCAAGCCTTGCTTCAGATCTAATATCGGAAACTACAAACGCCATGCTCGCAAAAAATAGGAAAAAGTTTACAAGTGAAGGAGGGAGTAATAACAATAAAGCAAGTGAGGTTATAAACATCGCTTTCGTCTCAATCTGTGCTTTATGTACATCTTTCATCACATAGTAAATCATGAGGCCGAATCCGACTAAACCCAGTAACCCAAGTTCTGTAAAGATATGAAGTATGGCCGAGCGTGATGTTGCAAAACTATTTACCTGCCAAAGTGAGGTTAAGTTGTATTGCGGAGTTCTGACCTGAGTAAATAGTGATCCAAAGTTATCTACACCGACTCCAAATATAGCTGTCAGCGGATTTTTCAGTATCTCAAGAGCTGCAAACCATGACAAATTTAACGGTGGTAAAATTACCTGTGTACCCTCTGTGAGTATTGATTGAATTACTGTATATAAGGTAAAAGCAATTGTTACAGTGGCGGCTGCTATCGTCACTCCTAAGAACGTCGTGTATACTCTCTTGTTCTCTGTATTTTTAAGAGCTCCTCTCTGAACTCTCCATATATAGAAAGACGCACCAATTATTATAAATAACAAGAAACTTACTAAATCTATGGAAGATCCAATAGTGTTAAAAGAAGTATTTTTTAAAAATGACCAGTAAGCGGGTAAATTAACCTTTTGAAAAGGGTCAACCATCATTATCATAGAAATAATTGCTACGAACAAACCGGAAACAGAAAGCACTAGCGCGGGTTGAATTTTTGTCTTTTTCAAGAAATATGAACTATATAAGTAGAAAACCATCATCGAAAAAATCATCACTATTCCATACTGAGGTCGGAATACAGCCTGAATTTTATTTGGACTGACCAAAATTATTGACAAAATATAAGCAAGCGTTATAAGTAAAAATGGTTGAAGTGTAGGATTTGCTGCCCAGGAAATTTTTTTAGTAAAGATAAATTTACTTAATGAAACAAAAAGTAAAAGTATCGCAAATATAACTAAAAGATAAAATTTACTGTAAATCAGAAATTCACGAGTTATCGGAAGAAAAAATAGTGGAAAAATAAAAATAAAACCTAAGACAAGAACATAATGGATAAGATTAAAGATATATGATTTTTTTTCCATAGAATGATTTTAAACAGATTTTTAAAGCATGTCAACTAGAAGTGAGTTTAGGTTACTGGAAAAGTATTTCGGTTAATCTTGATCAATAAAAATTAACAATCTTCCACATTTAATAATCTGCTCGTTCGGATCATTAGTTGTACGAAATTTAGGCGGACAAACCGTATTTGAAAAATCTTTTTCATAAGACGATTCAAGAGCGTAGCCTACACTGAATTCATTTTCTATTACATTTCCACCGTATCCTGGAATGCTCGTTGCCCCAATTCTATTTCCCGTATCGATTGGCCCATTAATTGTTGAAACCAAAACTTGTATTTGCCCTAAAAATCCAATCAAAAAAGTCGAGTCACCTTTCATTTTTTTATTACCAACAAATCTAGCCGTGTCAGTAACAGCGCCACCTATTTTTTCATTGGGTTGTGAAGCATGTGGACCTTTGTAAGAAATCGAGATAATTGAACCGTTATATATATTACTTATATCAACTATTTTCATATACTCGGCAAAATCAGCGCCGGATGTTTCATAGGCTACACCTTCGTTATTCAACCTCACTCCCCCAACCCTTTCGCCTTCGGATTGCTCAGTCGAAGCAGCATAAAAATTAATAAAACTAGATAATTCTGATTGCGGAGAAGATCCAAGATGTAAATTTAATACGGACGTGTTATCAGCATCAATATTAGTAATATTTTTTATTGATGCTATTGGAGAGGTTTGTGAATTGCCTACAATTGAAAGTAAATCATTGGGATCTAAGGTTCCTACACCAAGCTTTCCCGAACTTACAAGTACATTCGCGCCGATCGCGGGCTGAAAAATTATATCTCCGCCAGTTGAATCTGTACCTTTAACAAGTATTCTTTTGCCCTCAATTGTAAATGTTCCGTCCGTAGAAATCAATGTAGGAGCCTCCGATTCAAGAACAATTTTACCGGTACTATCAATAAAAGGTATTGACGAGGTTTTAGTCCCTACTGACATGCCCTGAAGTTGAGCTGCGTCTCTGGCGTATGTTGAGGTAAAAATTTGATATCTTGGCTCAAGCTCTTCACCTGATCCAACCGTTACTCCAAGATATATAGCTTGATTGGCATTAAATAATTTTTGAGGTATTGGCTTCATTTGACAATCCGCCCCTATTCTAATATTAAATGAACCCTCGTAGTCAGGCATCACCGCGTTTTGACCTACACAAGAACCTGTATACAATGGTTTGCCGCCTTTAGGCTCATTATAAAGTGTAAAAGTAAGATCCCTTTTTGACTGTAATGGCTGACCGTCTGTTTCACTAATAGTACCTTTAAACGGTAATACTCTATTTACAGAGATTGACTCTTCTTGCAAGGGTACATCTTCAATTTTTTTTAGAAGAGAAATATTAAAGCTTGCTATGAAAATTAAGGCCGAAATAATAAAAACACTGAAATAAATAAAAATTTTGTCCAGACTAAAAATATGTCCTTTTGAAAAATTTGAACTTAAAATATTACGATCGTAATTATTAGAACTAAAAAAGGATTCCGAGAAATCCTTAATCTTTTTTTTGTAAATCTTGTACGAATCGGCAGATAAATAATTGCCATTTTTGAGCCACTCAAGAAAGTTTTTTAGAGTTAAAATACGTTCGTATTTTTTATAAGAATTGCCTTCCTTTCCAATATCATTTAAATAATTATCAATTAGCTTTCTGTATTTAGTTTCACTTTCCATACAAATGACATAGTACATTCTTTTAGATAAATTAACAAGAATGAAATTTATAAATAAATTATACAAATTCAAGTAAATACTTGCAATAATATTGCATATAGGGCTTTGAAACAATCACAAAATTTTAGTAGCGCACGTTAAAATTTATGTACAACACCATTTATTGTAAATAATTATTATAGGGTATTTATATACCTTTAGCTTTTCACATTAAGAATTATTAGTGGATTGAAAATTCGTATTACAAACAGAAAGTATACTTATTAATACTCATAATAAGTATTAATCAAATTGAATTTTAATAACGTATTAATTTTGAGCCTCAATGATAATATAATAATTAGCCAGAAATTATTTAAATAAAAATTTACTATAAATATAGTATTTATATTCGATACTATAAATTATTACTCGTTTTAAGTTGTTTTTAAAGTAAATCATGTGAATATTTATAATTATTAGATCATAATGAACGTTTGTATTTTTTATATTCAGTTTGTAGCTTTGGCCCTTGAACTCAGACTTTCTTAAGTTAATAGATAATTAGCAATCAATATTTCTTTTTGATAACTAAGTACAATTCTCAAATTAACTGAAATATAAGTTAATTATTCTCGAGCGTTAAAAGTGTATATTGACATTTTGTAATTTTTTTGTTAACCTGTTTGCCAATGGGTATTAAAGAACGACGAACGAAAATTTTACTTGCACTGCTACTTATGTCGGGTGATGAATTTAATTTCATCACGATTGACAAAACATTTCTTCAGGTTTTTGACCTTGCTTTAAACAGAAAGACGCAATCAACTTTAAAGACACTGGAAAAATCCGGCTTAATTCAAAAGAGCGCTGACGCGACTGAGGTTAATTTAACATACAAATTAGCTGACGGTGGATTTAGAGAGTTGAGCATATACTTTCCTTTTTTTAGGTTTACAAAAGATAAGTGGGATGGTGTTTGGCGCATTTTATCGTATGAAATCCCAGAAAAAAAACGAGAACTTCGTGATAAATTAAGGCGCGAAGTTGCCAGTTGGGGTCTTGGCCCGTGGCATCGTTCTTTTTGGTTGACGCCCCACCCCATCATTCCGATATTAAAGGAGCTCATCTCTGATGAAGAAAAGTCCTATGTTCAGGCTTTTGAGGCAAGTCATGCCTTTGGAGACAGGGAAATACTCATTGAGAAGGTATGGAATAAATCACAACTTGAAAAAAGCTATCGCTCATTGTTTATGAAATGGCATGATATTTTATCCAAAAATGAGGATAAAATAAAAAAAATGAAAGTAGTCCTTTCTCAATATG
>CAYNLS010000021.1:0-13847 GCA_964398125.1 uncultured Gammaproteobacteria bacterium | reverse complement strand
TAAACAATTCCTTGATACTCATATTGATCTGAATATGAGAGGATATATTTCCAATCTTTGATCTCAACTTTGAGTTCTTCTTTCATTTCACGAGTCAGCGATTCTTCAAAAGTTTCACCCGGATCTATAAATCCTCCCGCAAAATCAAGAAACCCTTTACGTGGATCGTACTTCCTTTTTACAAGAAGAATTTCTCCATTTTCATTCTCAAGTAATGCACTGTTACACGATCTCGGATTTATATAATATCGCAAGCCACAATTTTGGCAGACCATAAGATACTTCTCTTCTTGAATAAATGTTTTACCGCATTTTGGACAAAATTTAAAGCTTTGTTCTGAGATCATGCTTTATATTATAATATCTCCATGATACGTACGCGAATTGCTCCTTCTCCAACTGGTCAAGATATACACATTGGCAATCTTTATACCGCATATATTAACTGGGCTTTCGCTCGCAAACATAAGGGTCAGTTCATAATCCGCATTGAAGACACAGATAGGACTAGGTACGTCGAGGGCGCAACAGAAAAGATTTTAAAAACTATAAAAGATTACGGACTTGATTATGACGAAAGTGTAGATAAGCCAGGAAAATATGGTCCATATAAACAATCCGAAAGACTTGAGATTTATAAAAAATATTCTCAGGAACTCATAGAAAAAGGGAAAGCATATTATTGTATTTGTACAAAAGAAAGACTTGATGAAGTAAGGAAAAAAATGATCGCCGATAAAAAGGTGCCAAAATATGACAAACATTGTCTTTCAATTCAAGATGAAGTAGTAAAAAAAGTAAACGCCGGCGAATCTCATGTTGTCAGATTAAATGTCGCAGAAAATATTGATGTTTCATTTGAAGATGTCATTCGAAAAACTATCACGATAAATACTGCCAATATTGACGATCAGGTACTTATAAAATCCGACGGTTTCCCAACATATCATATGGCGGTTGTGATCGATGATCATCTCATGGAAATAAGTCATGTCATCCGCGCCGAAGAATGGATTTCTTCAACCCCAAAACACGTTCTTTTGTATCAAGCTTTTGGTTGGGAATTGCCGGTGTTTGCTCATCTGCCAATCCTCAGAAACCCTGACAAAACCAAACTTTCAAAACGTAAAAATCCTGTTTGGGCATCATGGTATCTGAATCAAGGATATTTACCAGAAGCAATATTAAATTATCTTGCTCTTATGGGTTGGTCGCACCCTGCGGAAAAAGAAATATTTGACCGTGAAGAATTCGTCAAAGTTTTTGATCTGACCCGCGTCTCACCAGTCGGGCCGGCATTTGACCCGGTTAAACTTGCCTGGATGAATGGTCAATACATTATGAAAATTACGAATGACGAATTACTAATTAAAATTTTATCTTTCTATAAAGATAAAAAACTTCCTGATGATTTGGTTGAAAAAACCATACCGCTTGCCAAAGAGCGCATGAAAAAACTTTCTGACTACTTGCCTTTGTGTGAATTTTTCTTTAAAAAACCCGAAAAATATGAGGTTGATTTAAAAGGAAACGAAGAGTTATTTAAAAAAATTATTGATTCATTAGGATCTACATCAGAGTGGAAAGCAGACTTAATAGGTAAACAAATGGTCGAAGTTGCAAAAAAAGAAGGAGTTCCAAACAGTAAATTTTTTATGATTCTTCGTGTCGCAATTTCCGGAAAAAAAATTACACCGCCGCTCAATGAATCAATGGAGATCTTAGGGAAAAACGAGTCCAGAACAAGAGTAAAATCCTTATTATAATGATAAAGTCGATTAGCATATATTATTAAACTCATGCAAAACCTTGATAAGAGAATAAATAGATTAGGATATGTTGTTTTTTTTGTAGTCTTAACAAGTATTACAATCTTCATTAGCAATAAAATACTTGATATACATAGGGTGCAAATTCATTCACAGGCTAGTCATTTACTTATAATGATATCCTCAAGGCAAGAAGCGATGATAGATCAAACTAAAAGTCTGCTATATGCGATGAGTCTAACACCTGAGGTAACATCTTCAAAAACTGGACAGTGTAATGAAACATTTTCTGCATACCTAAAAGAAAATCCTTCGCATCTTAATTTAGGACTTCTAAATAGCGAGGGAGATGTAATTTGTAGTGCGCTAGATTACACTCCAGGTGTGACCGGTAAGGACAGGCCATATTTCATAAATGCCATGAGCACTGGCGAGTTTTCTTTAGGTGAATACCAAATTGGACGGATCACAAAAAAACAATCTCTTAATTTTGGCTTCCCTTTAAAAGATCAAAATGGAAAACCTTCTGCGGTGCTTTTTGCGGCGATTGGTTTAACTTGGTTTCAAGATCTATTGAATGAGTTACAAATACAAAACGGCGGTTGGAAGGTAATTATAACAGATAGAAACGGCACGATACTTGCAGGTTATCCACCAGATGTAATGAAACCAGGATCACCAGGTCTAGACGCGTCACTACTAAGCGCAATTTTGTCGGATAAACCCGGTCCGACATACATCAAAGATTCCGATGGTGTAAAACGTTTATATGTCTATAAAACGCTTCTTAAATCGGAAGTAAAACCAAGTAGCTATATCGTTGTTGGTGCTGATATCGGAAAGATAGAACGATCTATAAGTCTAATTATCTGGTCAGGTTATGCAATAATAATAACTCTTTTTGCTTGTGTTATGTACCTTTCCGATCAATTAAGAACTAGAAACAGACAAATTAAGGAAACTTAACTTCACCTCCGTGTAGTCTCATGATTAATTAATATGTCATTTGTAAAGAATGCAGATACATGATATATTCTAGGTGTTAATTTTTCGATGACCATAGTAGTTTTATGAAAAATTATGCCCTTATTTAGCAGACTACTTTATCTTAATCAAAGCGAATGTTATCGAAATTCTCACCTTAAAGTCTCAAAAGATATTGACGCAGTATATAAACGCAATAAAATTGTTATCGGACTGCCGACAGGCGTCGAAAGTAGATATAAAAAAACAGCTCTTCCAAATACTTATGCAATCATCGGAATGATGTGGGGGGATGAAGGAAAGGGAAGAATTGTTGATAACCTTTTAGAAGAAATGCTTCGTGATAAGCGTATAAAACAAGTTTATGTAATCCGTTTTCAAGGAGGTAGCAATGCCGGACACACTGTGTATAAAGACGGTCGCAAGATAGCTCTCCATCAATTACCATCAGGAATATTATATCCACAGGCTATTGGCATAATGGATAGTGGTATGGTGATACATA
Organism: uncultured Gammaproteobacteria bacterium; assembly: GCA_964398125.1. Classification (GTDB taxonomy): domain Bacteria; phylum Patescibacteriota; class Microgenomatia; order UBA1406; family GWC2-37-13; genus CAYNLS01. Next base: position 10,589 of record CAYNLS010000021.1, on the reverse strand, counting down.
TGGAAGATCTGCAAACTGAGATAATCAATGCAGAAAAAATTGTTGGTGATTTGCAAGGCAGACTAATTCTTAGTGAAGATGCCATGCTTTGCACTGATCTTGAACGGGCAGAGGAAGTTTTCCTTCGGGAAAAATCAAGTGGTAAATCAAGTGGAGGAACAGGACGAGGCATGTCACAGACAGTGGCTCATTATATTGATAGGCAAGGCACTGTGGTCACCGATTTATTTGACAAAAACTGGAAAGATCGCTTTGCCAAAAAGTATGATATTTATGAGCGCGATCTTCGTGCTTGGGATAAAGATCTTTCAACTATCGATGTCCCGGATTTTCGTGAGACCAGAAAACTAAAAAAAGCAACGACAAGAAAAGTCGGATCAAAAAAGGAATATCTAAAAAGATTACAAAGTGTGAGGGACTGGTTTTTAAAAAGAGATTCGAGTGGTTCTAAAAAACAAAAAATTATTCAAAACACTTTTCCTCTTCATCAAACAATTGAGACCCAGCTTATACAAGGTTCTGCCGGCGCAGTATTTGAAGGAGCGCAAGCTGTGGGGTTGCATTTCAGACTTGGCAGAAGGCCTGATGTGACAGCAACCGATACATCAATGACTGGTATAAAAGATAGTACTGCTTATTACACCCGTGAAATGGTGGGTGATGGGATTGGCGTTTTTAAAGCGACATATGACAGTAGCGTCGGGCAAGTAAAGCCATTGACGATTATAACTTTACCGAAAGATGATTTATTAGCAAATGCAAAATCTAAAGTTGGAGACAAATGGAAAAATTGGACAGAGCAAGATTATTGGGAAGAGATTCAAAAATTAAAAGGATTGAATTCCGAGCAAAAATATGCTGCCTGGATACGTGAAGTTGCTGGCGAAAAAGGAACGACAACCGGAAGATATCGCGAAATATGTTACCTTGACTTAGCCGCATTGCGTTTTCATGCAAAAATGGGCGAAGTGACAATGCTTGCTGCCACCCATCTTGATATTGCCCGTAAAGATCATGTGATAAAAATATGCACTCATTACACTGACAATGCTGGAAATTATCGTCCCTATCAACCGGGTCAAAAAAGGCAAAATGGATTAAAACCACATTATGTTGAACTTTCAGGATTTGATGGACAGCTTGTGCGTAAAGCTAAGAATTTCAATAAACTTCCGGAAAATGCAAAAAAATTTCTTTCTTTTATCCAAAAACAGGTGGGGTTACCAATCACAATAGTCTCAACTGGTCCAAATCGTGAGAATGCACTAAAAGTACCAAGATATAATGATAAAAAGAAATATTTTAATTAAATTGTTTTTGTATACTTCTTATTATGAAAGTCCGTCTTGGTTATGTCATGCTTATTGTAAAAGATATAAAAAAGTCTGCAAGATTTTATAAAAAACTTCTTTCACAAAAACCTGATTTTATTGGAGTAAGATGGGGACAATTTACACTCTCCAATAGCATTTTAGGACTTAAAACTGTCGAGCTATGGAGTGATCCAAAAGATCCAATGAGAAAAGTTGGAATAGGACAAAAAGGAGCCTCATTTATTTTATCGGTTGATAATTTGGAAACGATGGTTAGCCATCTTAAAAAAGAAAAAATATCCATTGTTTACGGGCCACGAGTTTCAGGACTTGGGAAAATACTCTATGTTTTAGATCCGGACAAATATTTTGTGCAGATTTGTGAGCCACTCCAAAAATAAAATTATTGCAAAAGCTATTTTAAAATTATGGTAAATATTGTAATAGGTAAAACATTAAGTCCAAATGAAAAAAATAAAATCATTACAGCAACTCGCGGATACGAAAACATAGTGTATATCGGTCCGAATACATGGGATTCATTCGATACTTGGTATAAATTGTATGTAAACGGAAAATTTGCTGGAGTGTGTGCTGTAAATTTTTTTAGAAACTACTCAAAGATTGGACCATTGATCTTACTTCCTCAATATCATAGTCGAGGTCTAGTTCATAAATTGGTCAGAAGCATAGTTGAAGATGTTAAACAAAAACACATTGTGTATCTTGCAAGTACTAACGATGCGGTTTGGCATATAGCAAAAAAAATAGGATTTTCAGAAATTAATTCAAATTTTAAAATACCTTTCTCAGTACTGGTGATATACCGCAAAATAAGTTTGCGGGTGTTATTTGCAGGAGAAGCGATAGATTTTATTAAAGAACTATTTAGGAAGAAGAAATTTTTCAAAAGAGAAAAATTAAGACATTTTATTTTGAAATAAGAAGCTGTGCGACGGAATAAAAGTCAGCGTAGATAAATCTAGAATTTAGTAGTTTTTTTCCTGAAAGCTGGCTGTTGTCATTTTATCGATAGAAAGACCAAAGCAGTTGAAGCATCCTTTTATCCAGTTGCTTCTATAAAAAATTTCAGTCTTACTTGAAGATTTGATAATATTTTTGCAAAAAGGACAGATGTAATCGTGTCTTGTATCTTTTTTGGTTTGTGTATTCATTTTTTTTGGGAGTAAACTAAATTATACACTGTTTTTGAGGGCTTAGAGAGAAAAAAATCTTGATTTGAGACATGGTGATATAATTTGCAGTAATGCTACATAAAATTTATTATCTATTTCCAAATATAAGCGAAGAAGAAAAGGATTTCAGTCAAAATCTACTAAATCTTTTTGCAAAATTACCGAATACTAAAAAAAATTCCGATCAGATAATAATATCTCCTTCATACCCACAAAACTCTTTTCCAGAGACAGTAGTTAAAAGTGAGTCAATATCTTTTCCTAAAGTTTTCTTTGATAAGGATAAAGAAATACCATTACAGCTGAATAATTTGAAATTAAATGAAGATAAATCAATAGTAAAAGATGGTATCGGTGAATATGTAAAGTTAAAAATTGGTTCGACTCAGTTATTTCAACTTAGCATTGACGAGCTTTATAGAAGAATTGAAAAACATATAGTTCGCATAGATCATACTGGGGTAAACATTCCTTCGTCAATGATAAAAAAGAAGGAGTGGAACGATTTATTAAAGCAGTTGTCAATAATATGCAATATTTATAAATATCCGACGGGCGAAGACTGGTCATTTATTCTTCCTGCAACAGAAGAAGAATTTAAAAATGATATAACCGAATTTCATATTGGCCGCGAGCCAAAATTCGAATTAGTATACGATGAATATTCTTCAGTCCCGACAATTCAATTTGATATTGAAACGGATTTAATCAGAAAAGAGGTTGAAGAATTGTTACCCGAACCTTATGGTGTAAGTTTTCCTGATCTTGCTGATTTTTTCAGAACAGTTTATATATATCATCCATGGCACGGACTCTCTATACGCTTTGATATACGATTTAAAAATAATAAAAAAGAAGGGGATTGGGAGACAGGAAAGTGGCTGGTGAAAGACGGAGGAAGGATTTAGAATAAGGATTTTTCCAGAGCCTCTTTTAAATTTTTGCCAATACCCATAATTTCACCGGTACTTTTCATCAAAGGCCCAAGTTCACGTGAAACCCCGGACATTTTTTCGAAAGAAAAGACTGGTGCTTTAACAAAAGTATATGATAATTTTTTATTGAAAATACTTGTATCCAATTTTTCACCCAGAAGAATCTTTGTGGCAATTTGTGTCAAAGAAACATCTATACATTTACTGAGAAAAGGTATCGTGCGTGATGCCCGGGGATTTATTTCTAAAATATATATTTCATCGTTCTTTATAGCACACTGGATATTTCCTAAACCAATAATCTTGAAATTTTTACTTATTTTCGATGCAAGAGAATGTAATTTTGCTTGTAATTTTAAACTCAATTTTTGAGGAGGATAGACACAACGACTATCACCAGAATGTACACCTGCAAGATCAAGCTGTTCTAAAATAAAACTCACCGTATTTTTGCCATCACTAATAAGATCAATATCTACTTCTCGAGCATTTTCCACAAACTCATCTATAAGTAGCGGTTTACTAAAATATACTGATGGCAGGTATTTAAGATAATTTTTAATCTCTTCTTTATTATGAACTATTTTCATTCCCTCTCCTCCCAATACAAAAGATGGACGTATAAGAAGTGGAAATACAAGTTTTTTTATAACTTCTTCAATATTTTTCTTTGAATACGCTATTTCCCATTTAGGCATTTTATAACCTAATTTTTTGATCAGCTTGCCTGTAATTTCACGATTTTCGGCGAAATCAATCGCTTTGGCAGATGTTCCCAATATTTTAACTTCGATATCTTCTAACGATTTTGCAAGATTGATCGCAGTTTGACCACCAAACTGGACAATTACACCAAGAAGACCAGGCTTTTCATTTTCAATAATTTTTTTGATAAATTCAATAGTCAAAGGTTCAAAATAAAGCCTATCGGAAATAGAATAATCCGTGCTGACAGTTTCGGGATTGTTGTTAATAACAATTGATTTTATTCCTTTCCGTTTTAATGCTTTGACAGCGTGAACCGTCATGTAATCGAACTCAATTCCTTGTCCAATACGAATGGGACCGGAACCCAAAATTATCACTTTTTTACCAAGTAAAGATGATGCTTCATTTTCAGCCCCGCTTGTTGAGTAAAAATAAGGAGTTTTTGCTTCAAATTCTCCGGCACAAGTATCAACCATTTTATAAGTATTTATCTCGTTGTGAACGACTCTGAAGTTAAAAATTAACTTCTGTAGTTTTGAAATAAACCAGGGGTTGATGTATGTCAAACTGCTTATTTTTTCAACAGAATATCCGCCCTTAAGTGCTGAGAAAATATACGCCAAGCGGTTAACATTTGGTTTGCGTAAAAAATCGGTAGTGACTTCACTTTCCAATTTGAAATTAAAAATATTTTCCTTTAAATCCAAACTTTGAATAGCTTTATAAATTGCCTCTTCAAAATTTCCACCAATACCCATGGCTTCTCCCGTGCTTTTCATCGTGACGCCAATTGTCGTATCCATTTCCGGAAATTTATCATTAGGCCAACGGGGGATTTTCACAACAACATAGTCTAAAGCCGGTTCAAAGAATGCAGTTTTACCGGTAATATTATTCGTAATTTCAGGCAGAGTTTTTCCTAAAGCAATTTTTGTTGCAACACGAGCAATAGGGTAACCCGTTGCTTTTGAAGCTAAAGCAGAGCTACGAGAGAGTCGTGGGTTTACCTCAATTACATAATATTCACCTGTTTGATAATTAAAAGCAAACTGAATATTGCAGCCACCAACAATATTTAGTGCGTCTACAATTTGAAAAGCGGCATTACGAAGTATTTGATGGTCGTCATCGGATAATGTTTGAGCAGGTGCAACAACAATTGATTCACCGGTGTGTACTCCCATAGGATCGATATTCTCCATATTACAGACAATAATTTTATGACCGACTGCATCCCTTACAACTTCATATTCAAACTCTCCCCAGCCTAAGGCGCTTTTTTCAATAAGTACTTGTTTTGTCGGACTAAGCTTAAGACTTTTTTCTAAGTTTTTTTTCAGTTCCAGTATGGATGTTGAATATCCACTTCCCGAACCGCCAAGAGTATAAGCAGATCGATAAATTACAGGAAATCCTATTTGCTTGGCAAATGCCACTCCTTCTTCCGTTGATGAGACGGCTTGACTTGGCAGAGTAGGTTGATCAATTTTTTGCATGAGTTCTTTAAATTTACCTCGGTCTTCTCCTAAAGTAATTGCCTTAATATCGGTTCCCAATATTCCGACTTTATATTTTTTTAAAACACCGTGTTTATTTAGTTGTGTAACCAAATTAAGAGCCGTTTGACCACCAACAGTCGCAATAATTCCGTCCGGTTTTTCAGCAGAAATGATCTTTTCAAGTACCGGAAGAGTAAGAGGTTCGATATAGACGATATTGGCTACCTCGTGATCCGTTTGTATCGTTGCCGGATTTGAATTGACAACTACTGTAGTTATTCCTTCTTCTCGACAGGCGAGCAAGGCCTGTGTTCCGGAGTAATCAAATTCGGCAGCTTGCCCGATAATGATCGGTCCCGAACCGATGACCAATACTTTTTTAATTTTCTTCACAGTGAAGAACTGAACTGATCAAATAAAAATGATGTATCCTGGGGGCCAGGATTGGCCTCAGGGTGAAACTGTACGGAAAAAATTGGCCGATTTTTATGTATCAGTCCTTCAACTGTACCGTCGTTAATATTCTGAAACAATATTTCCCATTCTGGTGGTAAAGAGTCTATTTTTGAAGCGTATCCGTGATTTTGTGATGTTAGATATGCTTTGTTAGTTTTAAGATTCATGACCGGTTGGTTTAATCCCCGATGACCAAACTTTAATTTATACGTTTTTCCTCCTGCTGCTAATGTGAGAAGTTGATGCCCTAAACATATACCAAAAAGTGGAATGTTTGACTGTACTAACTCCTTTACTGTTTTTATAGCGTAATCTAAAACTGTCGGATCACCGGGTCCATTAGAAAGAATAATTCCGTCAGGTTTTGCGCCTAAAATTTCAACAGATGAGGAAAAGGCGGGGAATATTATTACTTTAAAGTTTCGTTTGACTAACTCCTTAATTATACTTTCTTTGACTCCGTAGTCGACGAGCGCAATTTTCATCTTACCGTTTTCATTAATTGTTTTTATTGATGAAGTTGAGACTTTTTTAACATGATCAACCACTTTGCTCTCGTACACTGATAGCACAGCAGGAGTGCAGCCATTTTTTCTAATATATCTAATAATTGCTCTTGTATCTACTGTGGCAATACCTCCAATACCATGAGTCGTAAGAACGTCATCTAAAGAATTTTCAGCATTACGATGAGAGTAATCTTTGCAAATTTCTGAAACTATAATACCAACTGGGTGTATTTTTTTTGATTCGTTCCAATCTTTATGTATGCCGTAATTACCGATTAAAGGATATGAAAATGTAAGTATTTGACCGGCATAGGAAGGGTCTGTCAGTGCTTCAGTATATCCGGTCATTGCAGTATTAAAGACAAGTTCACCGGTAAAACAACCCGTCGCACCAAATCCTTCTCCTTTAAAAACTGTATTATTATCTAAAACCAACTGTGCTTTTATCATAAATAATAATCAAACTTATAAATCTTTTCCCATAAAAATACAGTATGTATCATAAGCGTTGTAACCGCACTTCTCATAGAATGGCACGACTCGTAAGTTATCTAAATCAACCATAAGCCGTACTCTTGATACTCCTGTTTTTTTTAGAAAATATTCTGCCTTTTGAAGCAATTTTTTACCGATGCCCTTAAGTTGCCAGTCGGGGTGAACAGCTAAATGATAAATAAAAGACCTTCGTCCATTATTTGTTCCAAAAACGCTTCCTATTATTTGATCTTTATTTAAAGCTACAAAACATGATTCAGGATTGACGGTCAACATATCGTCAAATTCTTTTTTTTCGTTCTTGTAGCTATCAAGTTTAAGCTTCGATTTTTTCCACATCACATATAGTCCATCAAAATCTGTTTTTTTCATTAGCCTGATTTTCATAAGTTTAGTAAATAAATAAGTAATGCTTTTTGAGCATGTAAACGATTCTCTGCTTGTTGGAATACTACTGACTGAGGTCCGTCTATAACTTCTTTCGCTACTTCATTTCCACGATAAGCCGGTAAATCATGCATAAAAATTGCATCTTTTTTAGCCAAATCCATTAATTTATCTGTAACTTGATATGGTGAAAAAACCTTAACACGCTTTTCTTTTTCTTTCTCATCACCCATGCTTATCCAGGTGTCTGTATAAATAACATCGGCATCCTTAACTGCTTTCTGCGGATCATTCGTTTCTATTATTGACACCTTGGTTTGAACGGCTAATCTTTTTGCTTTTTTAGAGATAACATTACTCATTTCAAATCCTTTTGGCGAAGCAACGGTAAAATGCATTCCTAATATTCCACAAGCAAGAGCAAGTGAATGTGTAACATTGTTTTCTCCATCGCCTATGAAGGCAATTTTTAATCCATCTAACCTCTTTTTAACTTCTAAAATTGTTAACAAGTCGGCAAGTATTTGACACGGATGTTCCAGGTCAGAAAGAGCATTAATGACAGGAATAGAAGAATATTCAGCCAATTTTTCTGCAGTTTTATGCTTAAAAACACGCGCCATAATGATATCGGCCATACCGGCTGTAACTTTTGCTACATCTGAAATTTCCTCACGGACTCCTAAACCAATATCAGAAGGAGCAAGATAAATTGCATGACCTCCAAGTTGGGTCATACCAATTTCAAAAGATAAACGAGTTCTTAGACTTGGTTTTTCAAAGATCATGACTAAAGTTTTATTCGCAAGTAATGCATCATTTATGTATTTATCTTTTAACTCGTGTTTTAGTTTCAGTCCCAGATCTAGTACTTTTAGTATTTCTTTTGTCGAAAGGTCGGTTATGGATAAAAAATGTTTATTTTTCATATTTATAATAAATTATACATATTTATTTAAAAAATTGGATGATAAAAAGAAAATATTATCAATTTTTGTAAATTTAAGTTTAAATTATGCATAAACTTATAAAATGAGTTTTTAGTTATTTTTGCATATTTCAGCTACCATTTTTTCTAATAGCTGTAATGCTTCTTGTTTCTGTTTATTCTTTTTATCTGCCCATGCACATTGCTGATTTTTATTTTCTTGTAATAATTTACTGCTTTGTTTTATTGCCTTTTTACCGGGACCGCCAAATGACTGAGTTAGTTTAATAACTGTGTGTGGATCTTGATACTGTTTGACTTCTTCTTTTGTAATAGATATATTTGTTTCTTCCTCCTTTAATGCTTTTTTAAGTGCTTCATAGGTCACTTTATCACCCGTTGAGTATTTGACGGCTTTTTCAACGGACATTTTAGATTTTCGAAATGAAACATTGTGCTTGCTTGCTATCTGCTCCATAAGAGTGGGGGCTCCAATAAAACCTTTGTAGCACCATTTTTCCATATTTTTTTTATTTACTTTTATTGTTTCAATAACCTCCTGTATCACTTTTATTCCCGGTAGCGTTTCCTCAACGGCATCGATCAACGTATATTTCGACCATTGTGAGTCACGGTTATAACCTATAAAATTGGCTTTACCTAAAGACAGGAGAGTTTGCATTAAGCCGGAAATATAAGCGGTTTTTCCTTTTATGACCTCCAAAGGATCAGGATTCTTTTTTTGAGGCATAATGGAGCTTCCTGTTGAATACTCATCTGCGAGTGTGACCATACCAAACTGAGGAGTAGCAAAAAGAATAAAAGTCTGAGCAACAAGTGATAGGTGGTTCATTAACACTGAAACTGCAAATACTAAATCAATCTCCGGTTCCCAACGATTGGTTATTTGATCAAGTGAGTTGATATCCGGTCCGTCAAATCCTAACAACTTTGTTGTTAACTGTTGATCTATTGGGAAAGTTGTTCCATAGCCAGCAGCACTTCCCAACGGATTGTAGTTATGAAGCGCATACCAGTGAATAAAACGCTCTGTATCCCGCACGAGCATTGATGCAAAGGCTAAAAGAATATGGCCGTATGTTGTCATCATTGCATGTTGATGATGGGTAAAACCCGGCATCACATAGTCTTTGTACTTTTCAGCCTGATCGATTAAAGAACTGTTTAATGAGTTAATTTCTTGTATAAATTCTAATGTTTTATCACGAATAAAAAGACGAGTGTCTAGATTGCTCTGGTCATTTCGAGAGCGCGCGGTATGCAGCTTTCCAATATGTTCAATTCCATGTTGTTCTATGAGCCATGACTCAATATTGGTGTGTACGTCCTCCTTGTTTGGATCGAGAGAAAAGGTTCCTTGCTTAATCAAAACTTCTATTTCTTTAAGTCCCTTTAAGATGACTTGTGCGTCGGTTTTATCAATAATTTTCTGTTCGTAGAGCATGACACAGTGGGCTTTACTACCCCAGATATCATATGGCAACAGGTGATAATCTGCCGGAATTACCGGGCTCACATCACGTCCTGCAGTAAAATTAATTACCGCCGATGTTGGTTTATGTTTAAAAACTTTTCCCCAAAGTGTGTTCATATTTTTCTAAAAACTATTTTTAACCAAAAAAAATCCCGACCTTTAAATGTCGGGTTGGATAGTTGTATTAAATGATTTTTTATATCATAAAAATACTACCCTCCCCAGTGATTCTTCTCGAAGAAAGACTAGTTGTAGATAGTATTTTTAACATAATTCAAATGTATTGTATAAAAGAAAAAGCCGCCTGTCAATCAATTTTGGGTAATCGACGGGAAATTTATGAGTCAGAAATATACTGGTGATATAATCTACATATGAAATTGATCGATAAATCTATCAGAATCCAAGAATTGCAAAAAATGTCAGATAGAATTTTTGGTGGTTTGGTCAAAACTGTCGTTGATATAAAAAAAGAGATTATGGTTGTTGATGCTGCAATGCATGCGGATGAGGAGCAGGAACTTCTGAAACTTGGATCAGAGCAGGATGATTTGTGGGGCATTAATTTATATCCAGAATTATCTGGAGAAGATTTTGTCGAATTTGATTCGATGATAAATGTGCGGCCAAGACTCAGTAATTTTTCGAGATATATAGAAAATGAAAAG
>CAYNLS010000020.1:10713-13922 GCA_964398125.1 uncultured Gammaproteobacteria bacterium | reverse complement strand
ATTATTTACGATTATCCGATTGCGTTTGCCCCGCTTTGCAAACCAAATCCAGATGGAAAAACCGCTCAAAGATTCGAGCTTTATATTGCCGGAGTCGAACTTGGAAATTGTTATAACGAACTTACAGACTGGAAAATATTGGCAGAAAGACTTGAAAAGGAAGACAAATTAAGAAAACAAAAAAATATGACTCCGCATGAAATTGATTATGGATTTATTGAGATTATGAAAAAGGAACTGCCGCCATATTCAGGAATCGCAGTCGGAGTTGAAAGATTGGCGATGGTTTTTGCCGATCTTGAATCAATAGATAAATTACATATGGTGACTATTAAATGATTTCAAGGAATTTTTTGATCTGGTGTGATACAATAATTCACTATTAACTTACAAAAATGTCAACATACGCAGGGAATATAAAAAAAGGCGAGTTCATCATGTATCAAGGTGAGATTTGGCAGATACAAAAAGCTGAATTTTATTCACCTGGAAAAGGGTCTGCTCTCATGCGCGCAAAAATCAAAAATGTCAAAAGCGGTAAAAATATTGACTATACATTTAAATCAAGTGAAAGTGTCGATACTGTCGATGTCAATAGTGTTGAGATGCAATATCTATACAAAGATCAGGAATTTGCGTACTTCATGGACGAAAGAACATACAACCAATATCAAGTTCCTTTAGCAGTAGTTGGCGGTGTGATTGAATACTTTAAAGAAGGTTCAAAAATGTTTGTATATCTTTATAATGATGAACCATTAAGTATTCGTCCACCACTTTCTGTGACTTTGAAGGTTGTGCATACGGAAGGCGCCGTCAAAGGAGACACTGTTTCCGGAGCCAAAAAAGAGGCAGAGCTGGAAACCGGCGTGAAAGTCATGGTGCCGCTTTTCATAAAAACTGGAGAAATGATTTCTGTAAATCCGGAAACCGGAGAATATACAGGGAGACAGTAATTCTTCTCATTAGCAGAATTTCTATAAAGTCTAGTTTCCAGATTCTGTCGCTCGACAGCCCCAAAAAATGTCGAAAATACCCACATTTGTTTGGGTCTCCCCGTCTCGCGACACCTGTTCCGTTATATTATAATTTTGTATTACTTCGTCGAGTCAGACTCGACTTCGCTCAAACAAATCAGTCACGAATGTTCCGCAATTAAAATTTTCTGCACGAATTTCGTTTATAGTTATTCATTATAATTAGATATTCATATGCTGACAGTTGGGGATTTACTAAAAAAAGAAAGAGAAAAGCAAGGACTCACACTCCGTGATGTGGAACGGGCGACAAAAATTCGTTCAAAGTATCTCTCTTCCGTGGAAGTAAATAACTGGAATAGCTTTCCTTCAAAAACTTACACAACCGGCATCATAAGAACTTATGCAAAACATCTTAAAGTAGATCCGGCAAAAGCCATGGCATATTTTCGCCGTGATTATGAAAAGAAAGAAGAAATAAAATTCAGGCGTCGTATACCGTCATTACATTTATTACCAGAAACACAAAAAATTATTACATTTATCATTATCGTTATTACTGTTTTTTTTCTAAGTTATTTCGGATATCAGCTTTATATTTTCATTTCTCCGCCGGATGTGACTATTCTTGCTCCGGAAAAACGTATTTTTAGAAATGTTGAAAGAATACGAATAGTAGGAAAAACAGAAGATGATGCTGTCGTGACTATATTTGATGAAAAGGTTTTTCCAAACGATGAAGGAAGATTCTCTTACGAATTGCCTCTTAAAAAGGGTAAAAATCCGATTACGATAACGGTTGTCGGGGCAAATGGGAAAACCACCGTGGTTAGGGAAGAATATATTTTAGAATAGTTATTTTGTCAGATCTTTATACATTTCTTTCACAGTTTTGACAGTTTTAGTTGAGTAGATTTTTGAGAATTTCAATCTTTTGGCTTCGCTGGTGATTTTTTCAAGTCCATATGACTCGCGTACTTCGCCCAAAAGTCCAACTTCTCCAGAAAAAATAGTTCTTGGCGGAATAATGATATTTTTTACGCTTGAAATAATAGATGCGACAATTCCAAGATCGGCAGATGTGGATTTAACGTTCACTCCACCAATTACATTCAAATAAATATCGTAAGTACCAAGTGATAAATGTAAGTGTTTTTGCAGCACAGCAAGAAGCAAAAGAACCTTATTATAATCCACTCCTTTCACGACTCGCCTGGGAACTGCAAGTATGGATGGCGCAGCCAGTGTCTGAATCTCAAAAAACAATGGTCTTTTTCCTTCCATCACTCCGACAAGTGCTTTTCCAGGTACCTGGCTTTTAATATCATCCTCAACAAAAACTAAAGGACTTGTCGCTTCCACAAGACCGCCTTGTTGCATCTCAAATATTCCTATTTCGTCGGTACCGCCAAACCTGTTTTTTTGTGCGCGTAAAATACGATATGATGAAATTCTGTCTCCTTCAAATTGTAAGACTGCATCAACCATGTGTTCGAGTGTTTTTGGTCCGGCAATATCACCTTCTTTAGTTATATGTCCAATCAAAATCAGAGGAATTTTGTATTGTTTGGCAAATTTTATGAGTATTGCCGAAGCTTCCCGAAGTTGTGAGACACTTCCGGGCGGACTTGCATTTGTAGCGCTGTAAACAGTTTGAATAGAATCTATGACCATGATGTCAATTTTTTTTATTAAATCTTTCATTCCCTTAACGATTGCCTCAACTTGCAAAGTATCAGAAAATATAAGTTTTGCTGTGTCTACGCCCAATCGATCGGCTCGATCTTTGACTTGTTCAGCCGCCTCTTCTCCTGAGATATAAAGAGTTTTTAGATTTTTAAGTGACTGAAGTAGAAGTGTGGATTTACCTACTCCCGGTTCTCCTGAAAGAAAGACCACTTCACCTTTGACAAAACCACCTCCAAGTATGCGATCCAATTCAAAAATACCAGATTTTAGACGTGTATTGTCAAGAGTTTTTACGGTAGATAATGATTTGAATTCAAAAGATTTGACTTTTTCTTTGTCATTTCCTTTCGATTCTCGCTGCTCGACGAATGTATTCCATTCACCACAGCTTGGGCAACGACCCATCCAGGCTGCAGTTCCTTCGCCACAGTTTGAACATATAAATAATGACATAACAGTAAATTTCTAATTGATCTAATTTCTAAACAAATCCCAAACTAGACGGAATATTTAGTTATTATTTAGGTCAATTAGGGTAATTAA
>CAYNLS010000020.1:8007-10703 GCA_964398125.1 uncultured Gammaproteobacteria bacterium | reverse complement strand
AGAAATTTATATCACATTATAGACCCTCTTAAATTGCTTTTCGGCTCCTTTCTTCTAGAATTACCGTATGGTAATTGTAAAAAGTGAGTTTGCATTGGCTTTAAATCAAGTGGCATCAGAGCGTGGCATCACTGTTGAAGATGTTGTTTCCTCAATGGAAGCTGCGATTTTGGCAGCATTCAAAAAAGAGCATCCTGACATGGCGGGAGACGAAAACGCTGAGGAAGAAGTGATTAAAGTAAAGGTCAATATGACGACCGGCGAAACTCATATTTTGAAGGAAGGAAAAGATATTACTCCACCTGGATTTGGTCGCATCGCGGCTCAAACTGCCCGCCAAGTCATAATACAAAAAATAAGAGAAGCTGAGAAAAAAACCGTTATATCTCATTATAAAGATCAGGTTGGTACAACAGTCCGTGGACGCATCATCAGACAAGAGGGCAGTGTCGTCTATGTAGATATCGGTAAAACCGAAGCGCTTTTACTTCGCGAGGATCAGATGCGAAATGAATCCTATTCAGTAAATAATCGTTATTTATTCTTTCTTAAAGAAATCGGGGTTAATAAGATGGGTTATTCACGAATCATCGTTTCACGAACTGCCCCGGAATTGATCATTGAAATTTTCAAACGAGAAGTACCCGAGATCGCCAATGGCACAGTTGAGATAAGAAAAGTAGTTCGTGAACCTGGAGAAAGAGCAAAAATAGCAGTTTTTAGTAGCCAAAGTGGAGTTGATCCGGTCGGAGCATGTGTCGGTCAAAAAGGTGTGCGCGTGCAGACGGTGACCGAAGAATTAAGTGGGCTTGAAAAAATAGACATAATCCAATGGAATGAAAATCCAAAAATATTTATAACTAGCGCATTAACCAGCAAACGTAATATCTGTAGATCTTGATGAGGAAGCAAAAAAAGCCAGAGTAACTGTCGATGAATCCCAAGCACCTCTTGCCATAGGCAAGGGGGGAATCAACGTCAATTTAGCGGCCCGTCTCACAGGTTATGAAATAGATATTGTACAAGTACAATCAGAAGAAGATAAGGAAGAAAAAAGTCAAGAAAAGTTTAAAAATGCTACTCCTATTAAAGCTTCGCTAAAAAAATCCGCCTCCGCCAAGGCTTCGGCGGACAAGGAAGAAAAAAAACCCACCGATTCGGAGGGAAAAGAGCTACCAAAAGAAAAAAAATCAGAATCTAAAAAAGATAAGGAAGAAAAAAAGTAATTAGTTTATATTTTCAAATTCATGTTACGTCCACCTGTAGTTACCATTCTCGGTCATGTTGATCATGGAAAGACCACGCTTCTTGATTATATCCGCAAAAGCGGTATTGCAGCCAAAGAGCATGGTGGTATCACCCAACGCATCGGTGCCTATGAAATAAAAACCGGTATAAAAGGTTATGAAAATGATCGAATAACTTTTATCGATACACCAGGTCATGAGGCTTTTTCTCAAATGAGGAGCCGAGGGGCAAGTGTAGCCGATATTGCGATATTGGTGGTTGATGCTAAAGATTCGATCATGCCACAAACGGTCGAATCTATATCACACATAAAAAGTGCAAAAATTCCCTACATCGTTGCAATGAACAAAATCGACCTACCTGATGTGAAGCCGGAAAAGGTAAAACGTGATCTTCTCAAACACGAAGTCATAACTGAAGAACATGGCGGCGACGTAATTTTATTACCTATTTCGGCAAAAACAGGTAAAGGCGTGCCAGAACTTTTAGAATCAATTCTGCTTGTTGCCTCAGACAAAGGACTCACATACAAACCGGAAAATCCAGTAAAAGCATATATTATTGAAACACATAAAGATAAAAGAGGAGTTGTTGTGAGTGCGATAATCAAGGATGGCACGATCAAGATCGGTGATGAAACATATTGTGGTGAACAAAAAGTCAAAGTGCGAGCAATGATCAATGATACCGGGATATCAATCAAACAAGCTATTCCATCGACACCTTTTCAGATCTTAGGTTTTAATGAATTGCCTCAAGTAGGAGCTTTAATAACAAAAAACAAAGTGGTTATAGAAGATACTACAGAAAAAGAAGCGGAAGCACCAGTTGAGATGAATGTGCTTGAGATGCTCAAAGAAAAACAGGAAGAAAAAAAACTTTCACTCATCATAAAAGCTGATTCTCAAGGATCGCTTGAAGCAATAACTCAGTCTCTTACATCCAATAAAAATATCAAATTGATATTAAGCGCAGTCGGCTCCATACATCGATCGGATATCTTTCTTGCAAAAACAACAAAGTCAATTGTCATCGGGTTTTCAGTACCGGTAGATAACGAGGTTGAACAGCTAGCCAAACAAGAAAAAGTACTCATAAAGACCTATTCAATAATATATGAATTACTTGAAGAGTTAAACGAAGTCTCCGATCTTATGCATGAAAAGGAAGAAAGGGATAAAAATCTAAAAGCTGAAGCAAAAGTACTTGCCACATTTATCATTGAAAATGAAAAAATCTTCGGATGTCGCGTCACAAAAGGAAAAGTCAATATAGGTGATAAGGTAGAAATATATAGAACTGACAAGAAAATTGATAAATCTAAGCTCGTTTCATTGAAAATGAGAGCTAAATCTGTAACTGAGGTAAAAAAGGATCAGGAATGCGGAATGCAGTTTGCACCTGAACTTGACATAAAGGTAGGGGATGTGATAAAATTTATCCTATAA
>CAYNLS010000020.1:0-7997 GCA_964398125.1 uncultured Gammaproteobacteria bacterium | reverse complement strand
TTTTAAAAGATCATGAATCCCCAAATGAATCAAAATTACGATCGTGAGCTTGAACAGATCCGAGAACTCATTACTAAAAATGATTCGGGTGTCATTGTACTGCCAAGTAAAGCCACACCTGATGCTATTGCTGCCGGAACAAGCTTATATCTTGCCCTCACAAAACTTGGAAAAAACGTAGCTATTGCAGCAACTCCTATACCCACATCTGACATGGCCGCAGTTGATAAGATTCAAACCAAACTTGCAACAGGAGGAGATAATCTTGTAGTATCTTTTCCGTACGTTGAAGGAGGTATTGATAAAGTAGACTACAATATTCAGCAAGAAAAATTTAATTTAGTGATAATGCCCCGCGCCGGTCATCCAAAACTACAACCAAAGGATGTTGAATTTGCATACAGCGGTGGGAAAATTGACTTTATTATCACTGTCGACACTCCAAATCTGAACTCACTCGGGGAAATATATCAAAAAAATCAAAGCATGTTTCAGTCAAAAAATGTCATTAATATCGATAGACATTTAATAAACAATAATTACGGAATAATCAATCTTGTTGTTAAAAATGCGTCTTCAACTTCGGAAATCGTTTTTAAATTTCTTCAATCTCTTAAAGCTGAACTTGATCGCGATATTGCAACAAATCTTTACAACGGTATAGTTGCAGCAACAAATAATTTTTCGTCATATTCTGTTAACGCCGACACATTTGAAGCAGTTGCCGGATTGATGCGAGCGGGCGCAATAAAAAAACCTATGAGACAAACGTCTCCTTTTTATCCACAGTCGCCTTATACGCAAAGACCGCAAATGCAAAGTCCTCAAGACTTTATGAATCCCTTTTTAAATCAAAATGGCGCGGCTACAACTCCAATGCAGCCGATGCCAATGCCCACACCAGCACAATCACCACAACCTATACAACAACCACAGGTCCGTACAACTCGTGGTGAACAGCAATCAAAAGCTATTGAGGATGTAGAAAAAGTATCGACTCATACCGAAGGTGATACGAACAATTCTGCAGTTGACGACAATGAGGAAAACTGGCTTAAGCCAAAAGTCTTCTCTGAAAGCGGCGGGCTTGTATAAATTAGTTAGTAGATAGTAGTTGGTAGTTCGTAGATAGGAAGTTGTATAATGTTTGATGATGAACTATCTGCCGTATATTTTTACTTCATTTGTTATCATAGCCACACTTGTCATCATTCGCACGTGGCTCACATCTATCGAGAAAAAATCAAATATTTCCGAGGAGCTTGTCGAATGGTTAAAAGACCTGGGATCAAGAGTAGACAAGCAAACGGAAACTATGGATCACCGGCTTACTCAAAATATTGATATGTTCAATAAAAGACTTGATAAAGCAGCGGCAGTCATAGGCGATGTACAAAAAAGCATTGGTGAGTTTTCGCAGATCGGCCGTTCGATGCAACAACTTCAGGAATTTTTACAATCACCAAAACTTCGTGGAAATATCGGTGAGCAAGTTCTCAAAGAACTTCTTGCACAATCACTTCCTACAGATACGTATTCACTGCAATACAGTTTTAAAAATGGAGAAAAGGTTGATGCTGTTATAAAAACTTCCCAAGGTCTTATTCCAATTGATTCAAAGTTTCCGATCAGTAATTTTAAAAGAATGATTGAAGAAAAAGATGAAGTTATCAGGAAACAAATAAAAAAAGAGTTTACAGGTGACGTCAAAAAACATATCAAAAGTATTTCGGGTAAATATATTCTGGTTTCTGAAGGTACTATAGATTACGCACTTATGTATATACCATCGGAAAGTGTATATTATGAAATTATAAATAGCAGTGATCTTTTTGATTACGCGGCAGAAATGCGAATAGTTCCTGTGTCACCAATGAGTTTTTACGCATATTTGAAGGTCATACTTATCTCATTTGAGGGACAGCGAATACAAACTCAAGCAAAAGAAATTTTATCACTGTTGCAGTCAATGCAGAAAGATTATGAAAAAGCCGATGAGTCGATGTCGATTCTTCAAAAACATATTGCCAATGCCTATAATCAGACATCTCAAGTTTCAAAAAATTTGATGAGTTTAGGACAGAAAATTCATTCGACTTCAACTTTATCTTTACCTAAAAATAAGGAAAAACTTATTGATTAATTTATTAAACATCGTTTAGGCGTTCTAAAGGGATACCCAAGTCTGGAGTGGGCACGGGAGGAAAATTTTTCTCAGCATTGTTTTTTTCTGAAGGTTTCCAATATTTTGGGCAAGGCACCTGTCCATAAATAGTAATTGCGTTTAAATCAGTTCCAAGAATGATCGGTTCGCCCTCAATATCAAGCATTTGAAACTCTACACGTGGACGAGTCAGTCCATCCTCTGTTTTTTCACATTCTCCCATCGCGCTTGCATATACACCAAATGGGTTTATCGTCAAACCATTAAACTGTTGACCTTGGGGTATTGATCTTGGCACTGTAAAAAAATTAGGTGGTAACGTATAAACAAAACGTGTATCAACTTGAATATAAGGAGGTAGGTTTTGTTCAATCATTCCCATTTCTTGAATACGTACATTTTGAATTAATGCCGCAGTAACACTCGGATGAACGAGAAATATTAGAGCAAGAAGGCCGAATCTTTGTAAATTATATTTCCATCGTGGTTCACAATTTTTGTCAACATTGGTATACTGTGGTACTTCACTTTTCATGATTAAAATTACTATAAGATTATATGAGGGTATTATACAAGAAAGATTTGTCTAAGCAAAAATCAATAAATTCCAACATTATTCTTGAGACTCTTTTGACAAGTCGCAATATCAAAAATCTTGATGAATTTTTAAAACCTTCCTCTCCACTCAAATTTTCGCTCAAAGATTTCGGATATAAAAAAAAGCAAATTGACGAGGTGATGTCATTTCTAAAAAAAATTAAAGAAAGCGGACGGACGATTGTGGTTTACACCGATTATGATGCCGACGGTATCACGGGTGGCGCAATTTTGTGGGAGACCTTGCACTTTTTAGGTTTTAAAGCGATGCCTTATGTTCCTCATCGCCAAAAAGAAGGTTACGGTTTTTCAAATATTGGTATTGATAATGTCAAAAAAATGTACGATCCGGCACTCATCATAAGCGTTGATCATGGTATAACTGCTGTAAAACAGATCGCCTATGCTAAAAAGATTGGAATTCCAGTGATAATCACTGATCACCATCAGAAACTTGAAAAAATACCTAAAGCTGCAAAAAGTATTTTCCATATTCCCAAACTTTCCGGATCTGGCGTCGCATATTTTTTCGCCAAAGAAGTTTTTGAAAATTTTCGTCATTCTAAACGAAGGGAAGAATCCAAACAAGATCCTTCCCCTTCGACTTCGCTCAGGGTCAGGATGACCGCAAATATTAGACAATTAGCGGTCAACTTCGAAACCGATTATCTTGCTTTAGCTTCAATAGGTACTGTGGCAGATCTGGTGCCGCTCGTTGATTTCTCCCGAAGTATTGTCGCCCATGGACTTGCTGCATTTCCAAAAGTAAAGCGGTACGGCATACGCCATATTATGAAGGAGGCGGGGATTGCAGGCAGACCAGTTTCTCCATACGAAATTGGGTTCATCATTGCTCCACGTATCAATGCAGTCGGTCGACTTGAACACGCGATTGACGCATTAAGATTACTTTGCACCACCGATGAAAAACGAGCCTTGGCTTTAGCTTCCAAAGTGGGACAGAAAAATATTGAACGTCAGGATCTGGTAAAACAAAGTGTTGAGGAAGCTCTTAAAGAAATAGTAAAGATGGAAAAGAAAGGCTTGCCAAAACTCATCATTCTTCATTCAAAAAAATGGCACGAAGGTGTAATCGGACTTATTGCGTCAAGAATACTTGAAACATATTATCGCCCGGTGATCGTGATGACCGAAGGCGATGGACAATTAAAGGCGTCTGCCCGTTCAATAGTCTCTTTCCATATCACTAAGTTTTTTGAGTCTATAAAAGATATGTTTATAAATTACGGTGGGCATGCACAGGCGGCAGGATTCACAATGTCACGAGAAAAACTTGATGATTTTATAAAGAAAGCCACAAAAAAAGCCGACAAACTTATTAAAGACTCGGATCTGGAAAAAGTTATTGAGGCAGATTTGAAAATTCCACTTTCCGCGGCCACACTAAAGCTAAGCCGGGAACTTGATGTTTTGCGGCCTTTTGGGATCGGCAATCCACAACCGAAATTTGTCAGTGATGTCAGTCTTGTGCACGCTCAACTTCTTGGTAAAAATCAGGATCATCTGAAAATTACTGCAAAAACCGATGGAATGATGTTTCCTGTGGAGATGATGGCCTGGGGAAAAGCTGATTTATTTACCTCGCTTTCAAGAGGTCAGAAAGTACAAATTGTTTACTCACTGGATGTGAATAAGTGGAACGGACGGGAAAAAGTGCAGGGAAAGATCATTAGTCTGATATAATAAGTACCTCATTTATATACTTATGAGTCCTCAAGAAAAAAGTAATCCAAATGCCAAGCAAATTGCTTGGCTAAATCCATTTGAATATATGCCGGTCCTTGCTCCTGAACTTGTTCCAGAATTGGAAAGCGTGGAGGATGAAAAATTATTTCGAGCAATAACAAAATTGCAAGGGTTTGCACATTGGTCGGTTAGATATTCGATGATGATGGATCTTATACATAATTCAGAAATGCTCGTATTAAACAATCTTGAGACAGGGCAAGGATTAATTTTTGCAGATCTTGGCATCAATATTAAAGATTGTTGGGGTGACACAACAGGAGTTGAGGGAAGAGAACAAAAGGTGGCCGAGCTCACCATGGCAATTTTTAGATATTATCAAGGAAGAAACGTGGAACCACGAACAATGTTCCCTGATGAGCCACCCGCGGAAGCCGGGTTTTATATGGAGTTTGGAGAGTAAGTATTCTTTACATTTTTTTTCACACAGGACAAAAAAAATTGTGTATAATGATTGAGCTTAAGTAAATAGACGAAAATCTATGAATAAAAAAATCATAACAATACTTGTTGTAATCGTACTCTTAATCGGTGGATTTTTTTACTGGCGATCTACTCAAAATCAGGATTCCGGAGTAAAAGTCATTGATCCTGCAGAATCTGAGACAGAAGAACCTACACCTACTGAAGAAGAACTAAAAAAAGATGCTTATAAAATCGAAGTTTTGAACGGAAGTGGTATCGAAGGCGAAGCTGGCCGTGCGGAAGCACTTCTCAAATCTGCGGAATTTGATGTCATAGGTACCGATAATGCCGATAATTATGATTATGAAGAAACGGTGATTCAAGCAGGGGATGATGTCAGTGAAGATTGGCTCGATGCTCTTAAAACCGAACTTTCTAAGAAATATACCGTACAATCAAGTATAGATAAACTAAGCGCGGAGACTGACGCTCAAGTTGTTGTCATTGTCGGAAGTTTTGATCAAGATGGAGAAAGTATGGCGCCTGAAGTAGAAGCGACTGCAACTCCAACAGAAGATACCAATGATGCTGAAGAAACACCAACACCGACTGAAGATGCGGAAACTACAGAAACTCCGACACCAACCCCATCACCGACACCATAATGCAAAAGAGGATCAGCCTATGATATACTATAGGTTAATTTATGGCGGAAATACTTGAACAACAAGCACAAAATATTGATTTATTAACTGCTGCTGTGCTTCATAATATACCTACTCTTCGGCAAACTTATGGTTGGTGGAGCGCCTATTGTGAATCACCTAAAAGGAATGTTCCGTTGCTTGTGGAAATGATGAGTGAACTACGTGATCTCATACCTGCCCGTGATGCTACTCTTCTAGACTGTGGCAGCGGAGACGGTGTTTTGACTGTGGCTGCAGCATTGGGTGGGTTTCAACAAACACGTGGAATAGAGATAAGTGACAAATTTGTGAGTTTATCACGACTGATTGTGGCGCCCTTTGCAAAAGATTTTAATATACAGATAGCTCAAGGATCCTATTATTTACCAGAATACATGAATTATTTATTGCCAAAATGTTTAAAAGAATTAAGATCGAGATTCTTGCAAGAAGCAATTGAGTTTATTAATTTTGATGAATATGTCAGAGCAGTGCTTGAATTGCCCGAAAATGGACATGACATTGCTCAATCAGTAGGTTCTTATCTTGTTCCACACGCTAAAAGAAATCCATATCTGGAATCTGGACTTATTGACGATCGAGGAGAATTGAATGCAGACGTTGTATATATTTTTCCGTCAGATATCTTTTTTGAAACCGCGTTTCTCCCACAAATGGCCCATGTGATGAGAAATGACACACATCTTGCTGTGTTTAGTCCAACTGATGATATGGATTTTTCAATGCCTTCTGCGTTTCAAGAAGTGGCAAGAATTCCGGTTCAATTATCAGAAGCAGAGCCAATGGGTTTGAGATTATGTAAAAAGATTGAGTAATAATTTACATCTTTTCTACAACCTGAATTCCAAGTAAATTTAGTCCGGTTTTGATCACTTGCGATGTTGCCATAGTAAGTGCAAGACGAAGTTGCTTCACTCCTTTTTCAGATTTTAATATCGGATTTTTCTGATAAAAAAGATTATATTTTTGACCAAGCTCATAAAGATAAGTACTGACATAATGGGGTGCATATTGTAAAGCTGCACTCATCACAATTTCTGGAAATTTGGCAAGTTGGCGCATGATCGTAATTTCGTCAGTATTTATAGGGATGTCATTCTGAGCGGAGCGAAGAATCTCGTCCAAAGGACTAATATCGGGATCCTTCGGCTGCGCCTCAGGATGACGAGATAATACCGATAAACAGCGGACATATGTATATTGCATGTAAGGACCGGAATTTCCTTGCATATTCAAGATTTCATCCCAATCAAAAACTATATCAAGATGAGAACTTCGTTTAAGATCATTCCATTTTAAAGCACCAATCCCAACTGCTGACACATCAACATCTTCAGAGGATTTTTTTCCAAGATTTTTAGCTCTTTTTTCAGCTTCTCCAAGTACTTCTTCAAGCCAAATTGTATTCCCTTTTCTTGTCGACATTTTCATATCTTTAAATCGATATAAACCGTGTTTTACATGCACTCGTTGATCTTCGCTCACCCAGCCAAGCATTTTTTCAGATTCAAAAAGCTGGCGAAAATAAAGTGATTGTTCCGCTCCGACCTCATTGATTATCTTTACATCTTTTCCATATCTTGGATTGGTCAAACGGAATTTATCAGTTGCCAAATCACGGGTCGAATAAAGTGTTGCTCCATCCTGTTTCATGATCATAAATGGAGGAAGTTTTTTATCATCAGAAAATTCAACTATCTTAGCTCCTTTACTTTCCTTAAGAAGTTTTTTTTCATTAAGCTCATCGATGATCGGCACCATCTTATCTTCAAAAAAAGATTCTCCATAGCCGCGTCCATTATTTTCACTGATTTTTACACCAAGTTTTTCATAAATTTTGTCAAATTCTTGAAACGACCAATCTATACATTTTTGCCATAAATCCCGCGTTTCGCGATCTCCGTCTTCTAATTTTTTAAAAATTGCCCGTGCTTCATCTTCAATTTCTGTATGTTTTTCTGCTTCTTCATGAAATTTCACATAAAGCGCAACTAGTTCTTTCACTGGATTTTTTGATTTTGAGATCTCATCAATATTGCCCCAGTGTTTTATCGCGTAAATTTGTTTACCAAACTGTGTACCCCAATCACCGATATGACTGTCACGAAATACTTCGAAGCCAACATGCTGCAGCAAATTCGCAATCGCATCACCGATTATTGTTGAGCGCAAATGTCCGATTGTAAAAGGTTTAGCTATATTGGGTGAGGAATATTCTACTATGACTTTTTTTCCTTCAAATTTATCTGACGATCCGTATTTGTATAATTTATTTAAGTTTGTTTGAATTAAGTTTTAATAATAATTAGTTGAACGTATTAATTTTATAAATACAAGTTTGATGATAATCACAGAAC
>CAYNLS010000019.1:6765-14303 GCA_964398125.1 uncultured Gammaproteobacteria bacterium | reverse complement strand
GGGTCTCCCCGTCTCGCGACACCTGTTCCGCGTTAAAATTTAATGCACAAATTTTGATTACTTCGCTCAAAGATCGATAACGTTTTGCGTTACGCGTTAAACTCTTCGCGTGTGATATCATGAAAGAATGTCACGTATATTTTCTGTGGTTCTAATCTTATTTTTACCGGTGATTTTGATCTTCGATCTTATGCTTTTTCTTAACACAAAAGTCACCTGTTTAACATGTGAAATCGGAGATTATTTTCGAAATACTTCGCTTACAGCAGCAGTAATAATGCAAGCATATTCGGCACTTGGAGGGAAAATTATTCACACTCGGAAATAAAAATGACTCTATTTATATTTAGATTGTTTTGACAACATAAATAATGTTAAAAAGTTGAGTTGAAAAGGCTCAAAAATGGTATAATTTACATGTATGGCACAGCAACCTGGAGCCCCTGAACAGGAGCTCCAAATAACGCCAGAACTGATGAGAGCAATAGCAATGCAGGCACAAGGAAGAAGACCTGAACAACAGGTCCAACGCGGTGATCCAATCGCCGAGGGTCGCGCTGAGGTCGAAAATACAGAACGACAAATACTTCTTACCGATTACAACGGTCGTAGGAAAGACCAACTTGAACGACTGGAACCTGCCGAATTCAAAGGTAAAGTACAGCGCGAACTTACTCCCAAGTTAAAAGAGAGAATTGAAACCCAGACCGATAACGCAAAAAAGGTAAGAAAACACCTAGAAGTCAATGACGGTAGTTTTAATAACAACAGACCAGATGCGGCTGAAGCCAGAAATGCAGGTCACGATGTCACAGTTGCAGTTTCAATGGTCGCCAAAGCCATGGAGGAAGTATATATCACTCCTCCAACCCACGAACCGACAAGAGCAGTGCTTGATAGTTTGGCCACGAAGCTTAGAAGAAACGTCCGGCCAGAAACTGCAGGATATTTCCAACCACTACTAAATGGGATTCTAAATGAACCCGATTACATTCAATTCTCGACCGGAGATGATCTGACTACCAAATTTGAACGGGATCTGAAAGATATTCTAACAGCGAGAGAAGGCGACGATGTCGTTAAGGATATTCTAGACGATGTTTTTAGAGAAGTGATAGGTCAAAGTAAGATACCTCAGATGAGTATGGATCGGTATCATGTGAAAATCGACCGCGCGAAAACTGACAGGAAAGCAGATACTAAGAGACTTAAAGAAGAGGCGGAAAAATTGCAAAAGGAGTTGGAGCAGCATATGAGAGAACAGTCGCCGTACGACCTTGAAGGTCCGGTAATTGCTCAGCTTAGGATACAAGAACAAAGCGGTGTCAGAGAAGCTGGTCCTGCCAGAAGGTTATTTGAGAGCTTGGACTCTGCTGAAAATTTTTATAATTTTTACGAAGAGCTGTTTAAAAATAAACTTAAACCTAAACTTGAAAGCCGTGGGATTTTATTGCCGGGTCAAGAGCTTGGCGATCTTCCTCAGTTGAGGAAACAGCATGAACAACTTTTTGAAGAAACCGCAAAAGAAACGACAAAAGAAATCCATGAATTGATTATTTATACAACACATGTCATTTTTACTCCCGTCTTAGAAGGTGATCCAGGGAAAAGCTGGGACGAGCTTATTGCGCTGGCAACCAAAGGATTTATTCCGCTAGATCAGATATTTAACAACTATGTAGGAAAGTTTGTCCGATTCATGGGACAGACCTCTGCCCTACCTGGCGATATTGAAAAAAAAGGCATCCCATTTTATAACTTTGGAATTGAGGAAAGAGAAGTATATTTCGAAAATGAAAAGGGAGGTAAAATGGTACGTCAAAAAGTACCTACTTCCGAGCTTGTGGAGGTCGAAAGTTTTAAAGAATATATAGAAAAGATGCATGTGGTTTTGGAAGCTGAAAAAGATTACCTAAAGACGGGGATAAACGTCAACTATCTCTTGCTCAAAGGCAAGACACAGGGCGATGCAACTTTCTTCGGACAATTTGGAAATTACATTGAGCAAAGTTTGAAATCCAGCTATATAGATGAAATTTATCATATGCCATATGCCGATCTCATACATGCGGCGAAAATACAGCTAAGTAGTTTTTTCAAAAAAAGTCTTGCTTTAAATCAATGGATCAAGAATCCGGACATTTTTTTGACTGCTTTTTCGCATGCCAATAGGATACAAAGTAAAGCTCTTTTTGATCTTATCAGGAATTTTGCTCCGGAAGGAACATCGGAGTGGGCAATCCGCCGTGCCTTTTTTCATGCGCGTACTCATTTGTCGGCAATCAGCCAGGAGATGCACGCCTATTCTGGCTACGGGCATCCGAATCTATCAGAAGATTTTAAACCGACCTACACCGACCCGGCTCTTAAAAATCTGGAAACTTATAACACATGGTACGCAGGTCAACAGTGGCAGGTCGCGGATCCTTTTGTACAAAATATGGCTTTTTTGCCTCAGCCCAACATGAAGAAGCGTTATGATCATTGGGATCATGAAGATGTTGTTAATGAAGGTAAAGACATGTTTAAGCACATGAAGCATCTGGGTGCTATGGCTGGCGTTGGTATGGAATATTACGACTTTGATACTGCACCCAATATTTTTGAGTTTAATCATATGAAGATCGGTGGCGTAGAACAACAGGGTAGTTACAGAATCAAATATCCGGTAATGCCATGGATGTTTGATATGTTAAATCATCTGGGGCGTGATAATGAACATTTAAAAATGGAAAGCCCTGGTACGCTTACCGAGGCATGGAAACGACTTGAAAACCTGGGTGTAGATGTGGTAAAACATACTTTTCGTGATCATTGGATGCTCGGGGACAAAAGTAAACATCTCAATTTTGAAGATGACGGTACGCTCAAGTATGACGCTCAGTGGAAAGACCTTTTTGGCTTTCTATACGAAAGATATTTTAAACAGGGAATAGGCAAAGATGGTTTTAAAATCAGTTTTACTGATCAAGATTTACAGGAGCGCACTGTAGATTTCGCATCGATCAATACGAAGGAAGAGTTTTGGGATCAATTGGTAGAACCAATTCTTCATAGAAAGGCGGTCCCCGGTGAAGGAGAAAAAAATGAG
This sequence comes from uncultured Gammaproteobacteria bacterium, assembly GCA_964398125.1. Taxonomy (GTDB): domain Bacteria; phylum Patescibacteriota; class Microgenomatia; order UBA1406; family GWC2-37-13; genus CAYNLS01. The sequence goes on along the minus strand of CAYNLS010000019.1, from coordinate 11,212 downwards.
GATGCAAAATCTCGCAATAATAGAGAGAGAGAAAAGTATATTAAAGAAATTGTCACACATGCGCTGACCGTGATGTCATTTGAACGTCTACCGATGGACTTTGTTTTCATGGAAAATCCAACCAGATCACAAAACGGCATTACACTCCTTAGACAACTGCAAAGAGATTTTCTGAAGAAGGAAAAAGAACTTCACCCTGAAAGGAAGATTAGCGCAGAAGAAGACATAGACGCAAACGTCACGCTTATGAAGCAATTTGAAGATGCTATAGACGACGTACTCTTCGTGCAGGAAAAAGCACGCATGGTTTCGATAGGGGAGATGAATAAATTTGTGAATCTTCAAAGAGATGCTCAACAAGAACATGAGGGACTGAAAGCAAGACAGAAAAACGTCTACGCAAATGACATGGATAGATTACAAAGTGAACTTTATAGTGATGTACGACTTATTGAAGGCAACGATGCGATAAAAGGCTATAGAATCACGGAAGAAGTAGTGCGTGCTTATCTTGAAGATAAATATACAAACCAATACAAGCATGAAAATAATATACCTGATTCAGGTAATATACCTCAGCAGGCAAAAGATGAGATGGAAGTTAAGATTAACAGAGCTCTAGACATCTTTAAAAAAACCCAAGAATATATAATTCAAAAACCTAAAGAAAATGAACTTTTGACGACGAACGCTGATTTAAAAAAATTATTAGGGAACGCCCGTATAGAAAGAGACATGAAACGACTCAGGATCAAGGATGTGGATCAATATCTTGATCAAATGCGCGCTCAATATAATGAAGCTCAAGCTTCTCTTAAATCACGCGTGATGTGGTCGGGCGATGAACTTCTTTCTGGAAAACTCGGAATCGGTTTAAACGATATGGCCTATCCATTCCTAAATTTTTCTGCAGTAGGTGCAGACATGGTACAACGCACCATAGAACAGATACGAGACACTCAAGAAGAAGTTTTCAATTATGTCAATGGTGCCAGAGGAGCATCCTTAGTATCTGACTTGAAAAAATATTACCGAAAAGAAGATCAGGAGAAATTCTTTGACAACGTTTCACATATTCGTACCCAAATCAAAATATGGCTTACCCAGAGTGACTACAATGGTATGGCGATGCGGCTGAGCGAAAATGCCATGAATGTGCTTCGCATAAATAGTGATGCCGAAGATAAAATGGTGGAACTTGGCTATATTGCAGGACATCGACCACGCTCTGCCTTCTCTGCGGTTGTCAAGGAAGGTCCAGAATATCCTCTGCGACGTGATGATAGGTACGCCTTCATAGAAGAGTTTTTGCATGAGGCGCAGTTTGGCAAGCGAGCAAGTCCAGATGATCAAGTCTATGTACTTAAACATCCTATGAGCGCACAGGAAATATTTAATGAACCAGGTCTTATAACCAGTAAGCTCTATGAAATAGCAAAACAATTCTTTGGTGAAAGGAAAGCGAAGTATGTGCGGGAAGTCTGGAAAGAACAGTCAGGTATAGGTCTTCGATCACGAGAGTTTGCGACTATCGCTTATATGGTAGAACGAATGGGGCCAACAATATTAGTACTGGCAATGGCCGCGCTATTATTGTTGCTCATAACTAAAGGAGCCAAGGATAGTGGAATTTAAACTAAAATCGCTCTTGTTCTTTAAACAAAATCCTAGATATAATGAGAATGTATGAGTTTAAGATCGCTGATAGTAAATTTTTTTATTTTAGGATCGTTATTCTTAGTGACCCTCTCAACTGAAACAAAAGCTATAGATGAGCTTGCATGTCGTCAAAAATGTAAATTAGAGAGTGGAGGAAATACTACAAATATTAATGCAAATGTCGATGCTGTTCCATACAAATTAACACGAAATGGCGCTGATATTTCAATAAATATTACTTTTGACGAGGAAGTGAATGGTAGTATTTGCGCAACATTTGACAGATATAACGATGACCCTGATGAAAGTTTTTCAACACCACCAGAAATTTTAGATTGTAAATCAACGTTTGTTAATGGTACTTCTATAAGCGTCTCACTACCGCATCCAACAAGTGCTGGTTATTACGGAAGTCGTTTAATAAGAGACAGTGGTTATCATGCCGCTATCTCTGAAGTTTATGATTATGTTGAGAGTGGTGGCACTGTTATACCAACACCTTCACCTACACCAATCTGTATTGGTCGAGACGACACATTTATGCAATCTGGTACTTGTTGTGATCCAGATGAATATGAGAGGTCCAAAACATCAGGTGGTGTCGGATTTTGTGAGGGTTATCGTTGTCAGCCCATACCTAGTAGTTTAGCTGATAATAAGGACATTGTATGTAATAAAGATGGCGAAGGTGGGTGGGTTGAGCCTATCGTATACGAACCAGACAATGACGAAATAAAAAAAGCTATCGAACAAGCTAGTCAAAGTTGCGGATATTCTGGTCAACAATGTTGTGTACCTCGTGTTCTTCCTCCACCGCAGGTTGACAACTGGATGACAAGATATATTCTCAATCCTCTTCAAAATTGGATCTTCGATCTTGCCGGTATCAACTCCGTGACAAAGGATATTGAAGCAGATATTAACAGTGTTACTGATGGTACTCTGTGTAAGCAAACAGGTACAGTTCCAGAGTTGACATACACGGATGAAAAAAAACAAATAGTCGATAATATTTATTTTGCAGGTAATGAAAAAGAGGCGGAGGAGTCACATTATCAGTTTACCCCCCTTCAAATAAATTCTTATGATCAATGTATACAAGGCGGAGGTAATGAAGATCAATGCAGTCGGCAGTCGCTTACTCCTACCATTATCCCAATGACTCCGACAATCATTCCTGAAAAAAGTGTAAAAGTATGTACCTGTACACCAATTGAGGGTCAGGAAATCGACCAGTATGCATCAGAGACTGCCAATCCAACTAATATCAGTACTACTGAATTGGAACAACAGATATGTGAAGGTAATAGTCCCTGTTTAGGATGCATAAGAACTCCAGGTCAATTCTGGCAACCCTGGTTAGATGCAGGTAGTCAATGTGTTGGTGAAGCTGCGGCAGTAAATAATCTGGATCAATTTGTCGGCGAAAGTCCGCCGCAAACAAAGGCCGATAACACAGTTGCGCGCGTCAACAATGAACCCGCTGTATTGGGTATTCGTGAACTACAGCAGTATGTAGCGGGTTGTGATACATTACCACAAGAAACAACAATAAATTTATGTAAAGCATGTCGACTTAGCGGTCAATTTTGGGGCTCTTGGGGTTGTTCTCCAAAATATGTTGACGTAGGTCATATTTTGAATTTATGCAGAACATTAAATGGTAAGGAATACAACGATTGTCGGTTATGTGCAAGCTCAGGACGTATGTGGACGGCTATAGGGTGTGTAGATTTTAATATACAAGGCATAATACAAGAGCAGGTTTTCGGGTGGGGTATCGGACTTGCTGGCATATCGGCAATCCTATGCATCATTTATAGTGCATTTATACTTCAAACATCGGCCAATAATCCAGAGCGTATAAAGCAAGCACAAGACACAATGACCGCCTGTATAACAGGGTTGGTTGTAATAATTTTCTCAGTATTTATTTTGAATGTGATTGGAGTAGATATTCTCAGGATACCGGGGTTTCAAAGAGAATCGCCCTCTGCCACAACCACAGAGTCTGTTACACCCCCATCAACTGTAGGCGCGGGTACGGCCGCGCCGACGGCTCCGGTTGTCACACCAGCTCTACCAACAGCAGTATCATTACCATTAGATAGTCCCACACCTGTTGCTCCAACATCACCTCTTGGTACACCTTCACCAATACCGACCACAAATTTGACGGGAACTCCCACTGCAGTTCCTACGCTCTTAGCACCAACTAAACCCCTTCCTACACCGACACCTACTCGAAGTCCAGCACTCGCCGAACACGATTGTGAACCGCGCGAAAAGCCTCCAGATGATGAAGTGTATCTTTATAGCGATGTAAACTATGGCGGTAAATGCTTGAGGCTTAAAGTCGGAGATTATGGTAATTTACAGTCTGTAAATAATTCATCGACTAAAGGTGGGGCAAATTGGGGAGGAGAATGCAACGGTTCTTACAATGACTGTATTGACTCAATAAAAGTTGGCCGAGCCGTTGCTGCTACTATTTATCAAAATCCTGGAGGAGAAGGCAGCTTGCTAAGAAACTGGGGTTGTAGTATCAAATTTAATTATGATGTTGACGATTTTACTGACTTTGATAAAAATGGTTGCGAAAACGACAGTATCTCTGCAGTTAAGGTAGCTAAAGAATAAGCGTTTATAACTAGTTTTTTTAGTTGAAGTCAAGGAGCAATAAGCTTACTTTGTTCTTTTTAGAGGGGTTGGTTCTACACCGGCAGACTGTTGTAAACGTTGGACTAATCCTCCGATAAACGGAGTATGCTCCAATCCAGATGCCACA
>CAYNLS010000019.1:0-6755 GCA_964398125.1 uncultured Gammaproteobacteria bacterium | reverse complement strand
ATGCCACACCTCTATTCAAATTTTGTCCAACTAGCGAACTTCTAAGTTGAGCAAAACCCGTAACTCCTCCCATCGCTCCGGCCATGAGCGCCGTACCACCAGCAAAGTATGTACCTAGAGTCAAATTAAATGGTACTTCTGTCACTCCAATCCATGATCTAACTATTTTAATAAAATCTGGGGTAAGTAATACGATTCCCAATGCAACTATAAAATTGAAATCTGATGGATTGAAACCATAAAGAAAAGGCAATGTAAAGGTGTCCTGAGTTTTTGAAATATTAAGATAGTTCCAATATGATGTTCCGGAACCTAAAGCTGTTTGTAAAAACGTACCATATTGAGAAGTATGTATGATGATTACGGCTTGACCTACAAGCATCATTACGACCACTGTGGGGAATACGATGAGTTCTGCAATAAGGTTCCGCAACCACCACCCAAACATATTACGTCCTGGAATGGCATCAAGCAAAAGTATAACCGGAGCAAAAATTACATAAAGAATCACCCTTATATAAGCAGCAAGTAATGTACAGAAAATACGAAACATAAGAAGTAGGATCGTAAGAATAATCAGGAATGCAAGAATTATTCCGGGTAATATGTAAGCAAGAAAGCCACTGAATGCATAAGTGCCAAAAGTACCAGCCAATGATGAAAGTTTACCTATCTGTATTGTGAAAGCTCCAACGTTGGAAATACCATCCAAAGTCTGTTGAATATAATTCAATTTTGCGTTCGCAAAAAATTTTACTAGATTTTGTATGACAAAAAAGTCGAGAATAGCTTTAAATTCGAGTGGAATAAGATCCCAAAAGGCGCTACCAAAGGCGTATGTATTCACTGGACCAAAACCGTTCGGCCACAGATCGTGAAATTTAGCTCCAATATAATCATTCTGACTAGCGACTACTATCGCCCTACTCACGCCGGCCCCATATCCGAGTATCAGATCAACCACAACACCAATAAGAAGATACATTATATCGATGAGAAAGCCAGCAATTGCAAAAGAAAATGAGATGTATATCAGAGTCAGCGCAATCCTAGGCAAAGCATTTTCAAGTGTTATCACGGTCTGTGGATCTATTTTTACTCGAAACATTATCAAAAATCCGATAATTACCATTATGAGGACCAAAAGTAAAAAAGCGATATTCCGAAATAAAGCCCACAAGGTTACATATCCGCGGATTGAGGAAAAACCGATACCCTCAGAAGCATAGGTTTTCGGTATAAATCCTGCGTTTTCAAGACCAGTCCGAGCCCAGACCATGCCTGATGCCGGCGGTGCTGAGGAAGGTGCGGCCATCCAACTTGTGACCCGACCAAAAAGACTTGAATCTTTGTATTTTACAGCATCTTCCGGGCGGTGAGTGCAAGTTTCGCCGGAAATAGCACATATGATTCCCCTTCTAAATCCTAAATCAAATTTTCCCTCCGGAGTTTTTTGTACCTCGGGATCAAACATTTGTTTATAGAGCGTCTGTTTTTCTTGTTTGGCATATTCGTTAAATGATATTGTAGGACGGTTTTTTCCGATAAAATAAGCAAAGGCCCATAGGACAAGATAAAGCACTATAAAAACAATAAATATTTTTTTTATCAGATTGTAGCCAGTTGAGGCAAGACCAAAACCATAGCGAACGATATTCATCCTTTCATTCTAACTAAAACGTAAGATATAAGTCAATTCTGAAAGTCATCTAAGCCATTCCTCGGCACGAGTCTGAATAAATGCACGATCACCCCACTGTATGATTATTTGCTCTGTATTCACTCCATTATTCTTTAGCCAGAAAAATATATCACGGGCTGCTTCTAAAAATGCAATCTTTGTTTTCTCATAGTCGGGACTTTCATTGGTAATTTCAAAGTCAATACCAAAAGTGTTAACCGATAGAGTCCAGGGATTTTCAATAAGTTCATATGAAGGAATAAAAATATCTACTTTTAAACCAGTTGTTGAAGTAAAAGTTTTTTTATATGGAAGTTTATCTTTTATTTTTTCTATTTGAGCAATAGAGTTTTTTATTTCGTTTGAATTGAGATCTAGCCCCATTCCTTCCCTTGGATTTAATGTTGGAACACGGTGTATAGATTGTCCTTTTATCTGAGGTAAAACAAATTCAGTTGGTATATTTCCACCCGGTATGGGTGTAGGTGATACAACTTGCCGAGAGGTATTTCTATTTGCAAAGTAATTACTTACTAAATTAGAAAATATAAGTACTGATATAAGCAACAATATTAATGAAGCAACGATGAAATAAAGTAATTTATTAGACATATTATGATCAAATTGAACCTAGAGCCCCTGCAACTGTGATAACTCCATATTGTCGATGAGGTGGTGTTGTTTTTCCAATTTCTCCACATGCTTTTCCACGATCGCAAAAGCGAATATACATCACATCATGTTTACCATCCGGAGTCTTATTAAAAACATAACTATCATCTTCACCTTCAAATAGAGGAGGACAATTTCCAGGAATATCGGCATAAGGGGCTATTGTCTGTCTAGTTCTTAGGCAATTCTGATTGCCCCCTCCATTGTAATAACTGAGTGCATAAACCAATTCCTGGTGAGTGCGAGGTACTCCATCGTCTTGGCCAATTCTATTCTTACCTTTTAAGTGGTTTCCTGTATCAACAGCAGTATCAAGCAGATTATCAAATCCACATAATGTCTTACCATCCTTATCATAACCAAGTACTTTAGGTTCTCCAACACCTTGATCTTGAGATGAACAATTACTACCAATATCCAGTTCAACTTGACCAAATGGTGTACCACTTCTAAGTGAAACGTTGGATCTGCAACTACCTTCTGTAAAGTGTATCCCGGCAAGTACTTGCCATGGAACACCCGTGATAGCAGCAGCAGTCTCATAAACTTTTCTATTCTGTAGACAAGTTTGAAGGCTCGCAGTTATATCAGAATAATTAAGTCCAGTATTATTCAATATGTTATTTGGATCTACTTGTGGGAAATATGTTATTGATGTATACACCCCAGTTGGTAATAGATTATTTGGATTACCTTCATTGGGAGTTGACGGTTGTTCTTGAGGTTGTGGTGGAGTCGGCGTTACAGAAATTATGCGACGATTGCCTATTGCATTTGAAAAAAGATCATACACCCTTTCCAGTATATTTTTAGTTGAATTTTTGCGCGAGCTTTCGGCATCCTCTGAAAGTTTTGTTGAACTATCTTGTGAGCTGCCGCCACCTTCAATAAGCAATCGATCATACGATTGTCCAAAAACCGTGATTGGAACTATTAAGAATATAAAAAAAATCAATGTTAAAAATCTCATTTTTCTCATAATCACTACTCATAACGTATATCTAGACCATCTATCTGTTCCTGTGATAAATCAAGTTGTTGTAGCCAAAGATTGACATCTTGTCTTACTTGTTCTTCATCACTGATTTTTCTTTTTACAATAAGATAATAATGCGCCGGTGGATTAGGTTCAAAATCGGAACTTACCGAAAAGGTACCGGATTCATAAGGAGTATTGTTGGCAACATAAATATCCGGTCTTTTTGTTTTATGTTCGTTTTGTGTTTCTTCATACAATCCTTCGGGTTGGGTATCGGGAAGGAATTCTTGAGTAGGACCAGTTGTAGTAAAGCGGTATAGTCTTACTTTTTGATTATCATCTGTGAAATTGACACTATAATTGTAATGCATTCCTGGCTCCCACTGATTTTGAGGTGTAATAATCAGTTTATTTCCCTCGATTTTTGTGTTGTGTGCAGTATTTGGATTTATGAAAAATTCAATTTCCTGGTCTGTGAACGATCTTGAAAATTCTATCCTGAGAGTCTGATCAAGAGGAATATTTTGAGCATCGTCCTTGGGATCAATGCCTACTATATCAAGCTCACCGGCAACAATGCTTTGAGTCGGCACGACAATTCCAGTCGGCTCCGCAATCTCCGCCATATCTACTCCAGTGTCATTATTTCTGAAATAATTAACAATTAAGAAGATCATAAGTAAAACTAAGAGAATACCGGTTAAGATAACAATAATTTTTTTCATAGGTTAAATAGGTTTCTGCCAACCACTCAACTCTTTGTCAAATATAGTTCTAGTTACATTATGACGGACACTACCCTCTGGACCATAATTACACTCAAATGCACGAACAGAATCAACCTTTCCAGTAGTGTCACGTTTCACTTCAGTAATATAGTATATATGCCCACTGCTACCGCCAGTATAAATACCAAGTGAACCTGGTATCAAATGTTGTTGTACGTTTTCAGCGTTGTTTGGGTAATATTTATATCCGTCCGTCACAACATTTTTAAAATTTTTGGCATAATCTGCGCCTTTAGCGAATGTTTTATTACGTGCTATGGACATAGCTCTCGCACAAGCGACACATTGAAGATATGTCCATTGTTTTTCTCTATCTGTAAATCTGAGTTCGGTGACAGCCGCAGTATTTATAATACCTATTAAAGAATCTAAACAACCTGCATTACGTACGGAGACCGATCCGACTCCCATCACTGAATCAATGCAATTTGCACGAACTGTACTGACAATTCGATCGGCAAGTTGTGTGAGTCCAGTCGTTGCAGGTAAATTGGGAGTATATCCGGCTGGAGGATTTGTTGGTTGTCCAGGATTTGGTGACAGTCCAGGAGTACTTGCTGGTACGTGTGTAGGTACTGGTGTGATAATTCTTCGATTTTGTCTATAGTTTAAACCAAAAAATACATAAATTTTATCTAGGGTTTTTTTTAATGTGCTTTCTTGTTGTTTTTGAGAGTCATCATTTAAATCATTGGTAATACTTCCTCCTGATGTATTTCCCCCGTCATCGATGAGCATTCTATCATACTGCTCTATAGCAAATATTGAATAATGAGGTATTATTAAAGTAAAACTCAGTATAAAAACAGCAAGATATATCCAACCTTTCAAGGTTTCCTTGTTGACTTTTTTATGATACTTCACCATAATGACTAGTATGTCTAACTTTTTTGATTTTATACGTAAAAAGAATTCAAATGCAAATCAAAGTGATCCTACCACTATAAAAGATGATACAACATCCGCACCAGTAAGTGCTAGTGCAGGTTCATATAATGGTATTGGTAGTACTCCATCCGGTGGCACGCCATACAACGGTATTGGTCCCACACCTTCAGGCGGGACACCATATAATGGCATTGGTCCGACTCCATCAGGAGGTACTCCGTATGGTGGAATAGGTAATACACCGTCAGGAAAAGCTCCTTACAATGGTATCGGGGAGACGGCAACTGCAAGTGACAGTGTGGCAGCAGCAGCAAGTACTCCAACACCAGATCCAAGAGCGGAAAAAGAGGCAATGGATGCTATAAAAAATTTGGAAGTTAAGGATGATTCTAAAAAAGAACCCATGGCAGATGATGATTTATCAGTAAAAGAACCCGCCGCCGCTTCGGCCAAAGGCCGATCCGCCTCTGGTGGAAACGCTATGGCGGACAAGGAAGATAAAACTGAACTAAAGACTGACATGACAAAGCAGCCAGAAAAAAAAGGCTCAGATGAGAAAACCGGAGATGTACTTAAATCAAATATTGATGAGAAAAAAAGAAATGAGCTTGATGTGATGACTCATTTTACGGCTCGTTCAAATAAAGTATTTGTTGAGGCTACTAATAAAGCCCGTCAACTCAAAAACACCTATGTTGACAGTGAACATGTATTACATGGACTTCTAAAAGATAACGAGATTTATAGCATGTTTGTGTCACTTAAAATACAACCTCAACTTATTGAGCAAGAGCTGGATAAAAGTTACAAAAAGGAAGAAGCCAAAGATGCCCCACAGATTGCGCCACGTGTAAAACGGATTGTTGACAATTCCCTTCTTGTTGCGCGGAAAATGGGCTTTGAATTTATCTCGCCAGAGCATATTTTACTGGCGCTTTATGATGAAGGCGAAGGACTTGGCGCTCGAATTTTGGTAAAACTTGGCATAAAAAAAGAAGATTTAAATAAAATTGTGATAGGGGAAAAAGAAGGACTATTTGAACAAGGTGATAAAAAACAACAAAAACAAAGAAGTGCACTTGAGCAATATTGTATCGATCTTACACAAAAGGCAGCCGACGGTCAGCTTGACCCGGTGGTTGAAAGATCCGACGTGATCGAACGCGTCGTGCATATTTTATCTCGAAGAATTAAAAACAACCCTGCGCTCATCGGTGAACCTGGTGTCGGAAAAACTGCCGTTGTTGAAGGACTGGCACAAAGAATTGTAGATAAACAGGTTCCGGAGAGTTTGCTTGGTAAACGTATATTACAACTTGATCTTGCAAGTGTAGTTGCCGGCGCGTCACACAGAGGTGAATTTGAAGAACGCATGAAAAACGTTGTTGAGGAATTGAAAGGAGCCAAAGGCCAAATAATAATGTTTATCGATGAGATGCACACGATGATGGGAGCAGGTAGTGGTGAGGGAGCGCTTGATGCATCAAACTTCATCAAACCGGCACTGGCTCGTGGTGAGGTGCAGTTTATCGGCGCAACCACGATTATGGAGTATCGAAAATACATTGAGAAAGATGGCGCGCTTGAACGTAGATTTCAACCCGTGATGGTGCCTGAGCCATCGACTGAATCGGCAATCAAGATGCTCAAGGCAGCACGCGATAAATATGAGGCTTTTCACAAAGTGAAAATTTCAGATAAAATCATCGATCTTTCAGTCAACCTTTCAAAACGCTATATTGGCCAC
>CAYNLS010000018.1:9788-14719 GCA_964398125.1 uncultured Gammaproteobacteria bacterium | reverse complement strand
CGAAACGCTCAAGTTTTTGCTTATCGCCACTATCAAGAAGTTCGTACTCTGTCCAACCTTCTGGACTTGATGTGATGATATTCATGATTTTATAAAAGATAAAATAACATTACGATCACGGGGTCCGTCAAGTTCTACAAGTACGATACGCTGCCATGTACCAAGCAATAATTCTCCATCTTCTATGGGGACTATAACTGAGGATCCGATAATTGAGGACAATATATGGTCAGGTGCATGTCGCGGATTATGCGGATGGCGATATTTTAGTTTTGGAATAATCGCCTCAAATGCATCAAGCATGTCCAAATCTGTGCCTGGATCAAGATCAGCAGTAGTTATAGCTGAAGTTGTGTGAAGGATGAAAACATTGACAAGACCTTTTTCTATATTTAAAGAATTCACATAATTTTGAACCTCTTCGGTAATATCAATGATTTGTTTTTTATTATGCGTCTTTATATTGATCTTTATGTTTTGTATCATGGTAGTATTATAATTCATAGTAATTTATGGCAGATCAACAAGAAGGATTGATAGGTTTGGTTACTCCGACTAAAATAGAGCCCTCTTTAAATGGAAATCAAGGATCAAAAAATCACGAAATCGCAAGCAGTGATCCTCTTGAAGCTTTTGGCGCAAATATCCATAGCGTCGTAGATTACTACAGAAGTAACATCTGCTCAAAAATTAACCCTAATGGCTCTTTTATTAACCCTCAGGCGGAAGAAGAAGCAGTTCGCAACTGGAGTACATGGTACGACACTCCATCGCTACCACGAAAAACATCAGAAAATGCAGGTACCTGGATGCAAGAAATGGAAAGTATGCTTGAACATTTAAAGACCGATCCTACTCAAAGTCTACATTATGCAGATCGTCCTGCCTTAATTGAGTATTATGAAACAAAATATCCTGATCAAAAAGCTAGGATTCAAGATGCCTTTGCAAGTTTTGATCACGACATGAATTTGGTTTCCAGCGGTATAGATGCAGCTTTTTCATCAGATGAAAGTTTACGTGAAGGACGCGATGTCTTTCGCAATGGTGCAGTTCTAAAATGGCCGGAGGAATTATTAGAAATAACAGCACAGGAATTTGAGAATAAAAATGTTGTAGAAAAATTTGATGTAAGTGAAGATTTGAGAAATCTCAAAACTCTTTTTAACCTGGCGACACCATCCAGTACTTACGATGTCGAAATTGAGATTGATGATCCAAAAAATGTTGGTATAAACATATCTGGAAATAGATTGTTGCTTAAAAAGGCACTTTACAATTTCCTAAGAAATGTTCAAAAACGAGCAAGCGAGCAACATCCATATAAAAATATAGTCACCATTAAACCCCTACAAGGAGAGTTGATGATAGTAATTCAAGACAACATGGGTGGCTTTACCGGTGAAGATGAGAGACTCATTCATGTTGACGAAAACACACCAAGGATAGCCTTGCCAAATGGTAGTGCAGTACCTAAACCAAAAATTTTTGACCTTGGGGAAAAAGGTAGTTCATCGACCGGTACGGGTAGAGGCATGCATACAGCATGGCATACGATTGTAGAGTTACATAAAGGCAAATTACTGGTCAAAAATATATCTCCTCGCATAAATGAAACTACATCAGTTGGCGCAAGATTTGTTGCAATGCTTCCTTTAAAAGCTGCTTTTTAGTAGTTTAAATTAAGTTCCCTCTTGAATAATTTTGTCGGGGCGGCCGGACTTGAACCGGCGACCTTTGGACCCCCAGCCCAACGTTCTAGCCATCTGAACTACGCCCCGTCTGCTACACATTCTACCAAATCATTTCTATTTCGCAGCAGCTTGACCAAAACTATAAGTAGTAGGAACTGAATATTCTGGATCATTTACTCCGCCGTAAATAATTCCTAGACTTTTTCCTAGGTCTTTAAATTTTGGGGTAAATGGAACTGCAGGATTATTATCATTTCCTCTTGCAACTATCTTTACACCTTCATGTTGTAACCACTCCGGACTCCAATAACTCATTCCTGTTGCGAGTAAATCAGTGGGCTTTGCTATTTCCGGAGGTTCGTAATTTGGATCTTGCAATCTTTCTGTTATACCTTCAATATAACCTGCGGTGGTGGCGCTTATTCCCCCTCTTAAAGAATCAAGCAAAACTTCATCTCCAAATAAATCGTCAACAGGATGAGAGTCTGATCCAAAAAATGTCTGAACCACGCCTCTGTTTCGACGTTCTAAAATCATTTCTATTGTCCTTTGTAAATTGGGGGCAGTAACAACAGGTTGCTGTACTATCATACAGCCATCATACAAAGAACTTGCGGCGACAAGCAGATCTCCAAATGGAGGTAAAACATAAGCTCTCTTTTTACTGTCGGCGCGTATAAAAACCGATTGATCTGTCGGAAGAATATAAATATCTTTACCATGTTGTTCTTGAAGTTTTAATCTTGCCTGTCTCTCTCTTTCTTGTTTTTGAGAGCGCATAACAGGCACAAGATTTTTGATGACTCCTTCAGCAGCTTCTTTCTTCGTCAATAAACCCTTGCGGAATTCTCGCTCAGTATTATTTATAACTGCAAAAGGTTGTTGATATATTACTCCAATTTCTTCTAAATGCTGCTTTAATTGTGGATCGATATCTCCGGCTTCAGACATAGAATATCATTTATAAATTAATAACCATAACTTTTTTTACGCGGTATAATACTACAATTATATATGACATCAAATCAAAAACCGGCGCTCGTCGCGATTTTTGCACATCCCGATGATGAATCCTTTGGTCCTGGCGGCACTCTTGCTCTTTTTTCAAAAACACATGACGTGTACTTGATTTGTGTTACTCCAGGAGAGTTGGGCGATAATCATCATGACGGTGACATAAAAAATCTTGCAAAAATCAGGTGTGAAGAGCTTGAAAACTCAGCAAAAATATTGGGAATTAAAAAAGTTTTTTGTTTAGGCTACAACGATGGTTATTTATCAAACAAGGTCTATCAAAACATAGCAAGCGATATTAGAAACATAACCGACAAAATCAAGCCAGAAATTATTTTGACATTTGATGAAAAAGGAGTTTCCGGACATATCGATCATATAGCTGTTTCTATGATCGCTCATTTTGTGTTCTACAAAGTAGATTATGCCAAAGAACTTATGCTTTTTTGTGAATCAGAGCAAGAAGCCGCTGCATATCGAAGTGATTATTTTGTATACGTTCCAACTGGCTATGATCCAAATAAAGTTGATAAAGTAATTAATATATCATCAGTGTATCGAAAAAAGGTTGACGCCATGAAAGCGCACCAATCACAGATGAAAGACATGATGGATATACTTGAAGTTCAAAAAAATCTCCCTAAACAAGAGCTTTTCAACATAAAAAAGAAATAGAGCCCTGTGGTAGAATATAGTAAATATTTAAGGGCCGGTGGCGCAATTGGCTAGCGCGTCGCAATGGCATTGCGAAGGTTGTGGGTTCAAGCCCCATCCGGTCCACTTTCATATCATGATTATATGAAAAATCTATTCAAAAAAACCTTATTAATGTCTTCAATATTTGTAACATTGATTCTTTTTTTGTCATTAATACATCCAGTTTTTGCAGAAGAATCCGCACTTTGTGCTGCGTCAATAAATGGAGTTGAACTGACACCGGCAGATAGTCTGCCAGCCTGTACTTCAATAAACACTGGAGAACTTGGATTTAAAATTCCATCTCTTGGAGATATTCTGACCTTCACAATAAGAGTTTTTTTTGTAATCGCTGGACTCATGGCTCTCTTTTACCTGCTTTTGGGGGCGCTTGCCTGGGTCACCAGTGGTGGAGATAAAGATGCGGTCGCGGCAGCTCGTGAAAAAATACAAGCTGCCGTTGTCGGATTACTTCTTGTAGTTGCTGTTCTTGCTATCATCTGGACTCTTGAACAAGTAGTCTTTAATCGTAGAATTTGTCTTGGACTATCATGTCCGCTCACACTTCCCGGCCTCATCAAAGCAACAGATTCAAAACCATTTTGTTGTGTTTGTGTTGATGATAATGGCAATCGCACCGATCGCATTAACGGATTTACAGACTCATGTATCGATGGTGTAGGAAAAGTCGTTTTACCTGCCCCTACTCCGACATTACCACCTGAAGCGGCCGGACAATTGGTTTGTGACTCCGGTGTAAATCCATATAACTCAAATACTATGCGAATATTAAATAATTCCCCGGAAACGATAAATAATCTAACCTCTTCCGTATTTCGTTGCAAATATGAACCGGATAAAGTTAAAAGCGGATTTTATAAATGCCAAACGGCATGTGAGGGCGAGGATGTTGATAATCCAAATTGTCAAGTAGGTACATACGATGAAGAATGGTCGATATCCAAATTTTCTCTTGCGCCCGGAGAATCAAGAATCGTCAAAGTGCAAGCTAATCCTTGCGAAATCATACAAGTTGATGTTTACAATACAGATGTTCACGTTGAGGACAGTCCACTTGAATGTTTTAACGCCCGATCTAAAAATATTAATCCTACTCCTCCATCGCGTTGGCCCGGAGGAGTCTCATTTATGATCAATCAGAATGCAAAGGGATATGACGGGGCAACCGGAGAATGTGTTATTCCAACAGCAACAATTACACCAACTCCGACAGGCTCACTTCCAGGCACGGGAGGGTCATAATAAGCTCTCCCCTATTAAACTATTAAATCTATCCCCTACTGAAGTTTGATAATTTAAGTAGAAATTTATTTGTTAATTTGTGTTATGTATTTATATAACAAAATGTTAATATTAATTAAATCAGCCGGCAATAAAATTGTCTGGAGAGTATGAACGTTTATTTTCCTAGACTCCGCACGGTATATGAGTTATGTGGCCGAAAATAATTTCGAGCGAAGTTGAATTTGTAAATCAATATTAGAGAGGAACAGGTGTCGCGATACG
>CAYNLS010000018.1:0-9778 GCA_964398125.1 uncultured Gammaproteobacteria bacterium | reverse complement strand
GCGAGACGGGGAGACCCAAACAAATGTGGGTATTTTCGACATTTTTTGGGGCTGGCGAGCGACAGAATCTGGAACGAAGACTAGATTGAAAATTTTCTGGTTACCGAGTGAGGACTATTGCCTATTTCATAATCTCAAATTGAGTGAGCGAAGTATCTATTTCTTCTTCTTCAGATCTGACATCGTCAACTCCGGCAAGTGGGGGTCCGATTTTTATGAGTTGAATGAGCTGGTCGACTTTCTCATTTTCTCCTTGAAATACCGCTTCAACGCCAGGATCTTTTCCAAAAATTTCCGGGCGGTCATAGACATTTCTTATCCAACCGTGAATCCCACGCCCGTCTGCCTGTTCTTTTGTCCAGGAGCGGAAAAATACTCCCGTCACTTTACCGACTATATATACATGTATTTTCTTCATAAGTTAATAATTATTTAATAACATCTGGGTCAACTACGATCGCTCGATTCATATATTCTTGAGATTTATTATAATTGCCAGATTTATGATATAAAAGAGCCAGCGCATATAATACATCACGCGCCTCAGGATGACCATTTAACAAAGATTCTAAAATGTGTATTTTTTCAAGACGCGCTCTTTCATCGGCATAAATTTCATATTCATGATTACTAAATATTTTTGCCATCTCGGGAAGCAATGTAAGACGAAATTGATCAAGATGTCTTGCTTTTTTGAAAAAAACAATGCCCGTCTTTTCGTCGGCAACACCAATGGTTGTTACGATTTTTGGAATACCTAAATTACTCCAAATTCCAAGTGCAATGAAAATAAAAAGTACTCCGTATCCCAAGCCTGCAACAAAATGCGCTCCCATTTCCAAATAATGATTGATTCCTTTTGTTTGTTTTTTCGTTTTGGACATTTGATATATGTATTATAAGTTATAGATATGTTTTGATCGTTAGTTTAGTATACTGAAACTATGGTGATTGATATCTCGCAGTATCGTGATTTATATCTGAAAACGGCTCGTGATCTTGTGACTTCAATGGAGCAACAAATCAATGATCTAAATACCAATATCAATGACAAAGAAAAAATTTATGAACTTTACCGATCTGCCCATTCGTTAAAAAGTCAAAGTTTGGTAATGGGATATTCACAACTGGGTTTGACAAACCGTATGATCGAGGCGCTTTTCCGCGAAATACATGAAGGAAAAAAAACCATTTCAAATAGCATTCTCTCTTTAACTAAAGAAGCAATTGACCACATAAAAAAATCTATAGATAAAATTCAAAATGAAAATCAGGAAGCAGACCTCAATGCAGACATGAAAAAATTACAGATGTATATTTCAATTGAAAAATAATTTATAAAATAAATATGCAGTATGAAAATACTCATCATTGAGGACGATGTTTTTTTCCAGAAATTTTACAAAACGCAGCTAGAAGAACGCGGATATCAAACCGAAATCGCGGTCAATGGAAAAGAAGGTTTGGAGAAAGTCAAGACTTTCCAGCCTGATGTTGTGCTTTTGGACATAATCATGCCGGTAAAAGATGGATTTCAAGTACTTGAAGAGCTCAAAGCAAACGGAAGCATACAAGGTTTAAGTGTGCTTGTGTTTTCGACGCTTGGACAGGAAAAAGATGTGAAACGAGCGCTGGAACTTGGCGCAAAAGATTATGTCAACAAAAGTTATTTTGATCTTAATGTTCTATTAACAAAAATTTCTCAAGTTGTAAAAAAATAACAAAATAATATGGTCATCTCAGATCAGGAACTCATCCAGCTTCTTACAAAAATGAGTCTTCTTGATGAAAAAAAAGTCAAAGAAGTCCAAGAATACATGAAAAATGCGAGTACCGGTTTTGATGATGCGCTGCTTCAGCTTAATATTATTTCAGATGAGCAGCTTGGTATCACGGTCGCAAATTACCTCAAAATCCCATTTGTCAATCTGTCAAAAGTTTCAATTCCTCAAGATGTGTTCCATATTGTTCCTGAAAAAATTGCCCGTAAACATAAAGTCATCGCATTTGGACGGGATCAAAATGGGATCAAAGTCGCAATGGCCGAACCGAAAAATAGCGAACTTATTACTCTTATCTCACAAAAAACTCAAAGCAAAGTCATCCCCTTCCTTGCGACTCCGCATGACATAAACAATACTTTTTACATTTTCAAAAAAGATCTGCAAAAATCATTTGACGATCTTGTCAAATCAAAAACCGGTGATAAATTTCTAAAAGAAGCACCGGTTGCTCAGATAGTTGACCTCATGATCGAAACCGCTTATTTTGATAAAGTTTCCGATATTCATATCGAACCGCAAGAAGAAGAGGCTTTGGTGCGTTATCGTATGGACGGAATTCTTCATGACATGCTTAGTTACCCAAAAGGACTTCATGACCGCATCATGACGAGACTCAAAGTGTTATCACGACTTCGAACCGACGAACATCTTTCGCCGCAAGACGGAAAAATCAGATTTGAGATTGAAGATGGTTATCTGGATCTGCGTTTATCGATAATTCCCATTGCCGAAGGTGAAAAGGCAGTACTCCGTCTTCTTTCTTCACACAATAAACAAATCACTCTTACCGACCTTGGAATGAATTCCAAAGATCTCGACAAGGTAAGCCAGGCGTATGCAAAGTCTTACGGCATGATTCTTTCAACTGGTCCAACCGGATCGGGAAAATCCACGTCAATATACTCGATTCTGAAAATTTTAAATACCAGAGCAAAAAATATTACAACTATTGAGGATCCGATTGAGTATCGTATAAAAGGTGTAAATCAGATTCAAGTCAATGCAAAAACAAATCTTACTTTTGCAAACGGTCTGCGGTCGATTTTGAGACAAGATCCGAATATAATTTTTGTCGGAGAGATACGTGACTCGGAAACAGCGGGTATTGCAGTCAATGCTGCCTTAACCGGACATTTGGTCGTCTCAACACTTCATACAAATGATGCCGCTACCTCGCTTCCCCGTTTGGTTGATATGAAAATTGAGCCTTTTTTGGTTGCCTCAACTGCAAACATAATCATGGCCCAACGTCTGATCCGAAAAATTTGTGATATGTGTAAAACCACTCTTGATGTCAGTTACGACGATCTTGTAAAAAATCTTCCAGAAGAAACTGTCAAAAGACATTTTGGCGCAAATAAAAAGATCCGAGTCTATACTGGCGCAGGCTGTAAAATTTGTCATAATACCGGTTATCTTGGACGGGTGGGTATTTTTGAAGTGCTTGAAGTATCAAAGGAAATTCGCAAACTTATCGTAGAAAAAGCTGATTCCGATCTTATTTCTCAACAAGCACGAAAAGAAGGCATGACCACCATGCTTGATGACGGTTTAAGTAAAGTAATACAAGGCGTGACCACGATTCAGGAAGTACTGCGTGTTACTAAAGTTGAAACCCTATGAACACGAAAAATATAACCTTATCATATAAGGAAAAAATTACGCTTCTTAGTAATTTTTCGACGATGTTGACTGCCGGTATCTCCATATTAGAAACTGTTGATTCGCTTCTTGAAGATTCAAAAGGCAATCAAAGAAAATTACTACAGGTTTTACGTGAAGATCTCACTCAAGGAAAACATATGTATATTTCATTTTCAAAATTTCCCGGTGTATTTGACCAAGTAACCGTAAACATCATCAAAGCTTCGGAAGAAGCAGGATCTTTGGATGTGACTTTAAAAGATATTAAAACTCATATCCAAAAAGAAATGGAATTTCTTGACAAAATAAAATCCGCGATGATGTATCCAATTGTGATTGGAATAGTTTTTGTCTTGGTTTTGCTGGGAATTCTAATATTTGTCATACCTCGTATGGCAAGTGTTTTTATACGCATGCGACTTGAGCTTCCGCTTCCGACAAAAATTTTGATTTTCATGTCAAATTTCATCACTCAAAACTCAGTTGCTTTGATCGTCGGATTTATTGTTTTTGTGATCTTGACGATTTTTATTTACAAAAAAAATCGCTTTATCATTTTTAACGTAATATTTGCGGTACCAGGAATATCAGAACTTGTAAAAGAAATGGATATCACCCGCTTCACAAGAAGCATGTCTCTCCTGCTTTCATCGGGGCTGACGATCACTCAGGCTTTAGAATTAAGTGAAAACGTGGTGCTCAGACGAGATATTTCACATCTGGTAAAACACGCAAAAAATGCACTTATTGCCGGCAAAAGACTTTCAGAAGGATTAAGAAGTCAGAAAAATTTATTTCCAAGTATGGTTATCAAACTTGTTGAAGCTGGTGAAAAAACCGGTTCACTTGATAAATCTCTTCAAGACATATCAGAATATATGGATTATCAGGTCACGAGGACATTGGAAACATTAACAACCCTTATTGAACCAATCATGCTGGTACTGATCGGTGTTGTGGTGGGTGGGATGATGTTGTCAATTATTGCTCCGATTTATGGGCTGATCACTCAAATTGGCGCTAGGTAATCCATGGGAAAATCTAGAACATTAAAAAAATGTGGCTTTACCCTTATCGAGCTTCTTGTTGTCATAGCAGTCGCAAGTACTCTTGCCTCACTGTCAGTTTTATCTTTAAGCAACGCTCAACACTCGGCATATGAGCAATCGAGTCTGGAAATTTTATTATCGGATCTCAAATTACAACAGTTGAAATCCATGAGTGGTGATACGGGTTTTGCGACAATCACCCATGAGCCTTTTGGAATATATTTTCAATCAGAAAGCTACATATTATTTCGTGGTGCTGCTTATGACCCTGGCGATCCGACAAACTTCACAGTCGCACTTGAAGAGCCTTTGACATTTTCATCGGTGACCATCCCGGATGATGAACTGGTTTTTGAAAAAGGGAGTGGCGAAATAACCGGATTTATTGATGGCCAAAATACAATAGAAATAACCAATGAAGTTACAGGACAACAAATCACAATCACACTTAATCGTTATGGAGTGGCGAGTGGACTTAATTATGCACAATAAAAAAGGCCAATCACTTATCGAAATTTTGGTCGTCATTGCTATAATGTCGATCGTTTTACCCGCAATAATTTCTGGTTTTGTGGTTTCTCGTGAAGGCAGGGTGCAGCAGCAACGACGACTACGTGCGGCTGAGATCATGAAAGAAACTCAAGAGATCGTCAGGATAATTCGTGAAAATGGCTGGAGCAACATTGCTATTGACAATACATATCATCCGGTAGTATCTGGTAATTCGTGGACGCTTGTTGCCGGTTCGGACATAATTGATGGAATGACACGAGAAATTATTGTTACAAGCGTCTACCGAGAAAATGGTAAGATCGTTACGTCTGGAGGATCGCTTGATCCTTCAACGAAAGCCATCACAGTAAGGATAGCATGGAATCAACCGTTTCCCTCTGCAGTTCAGTCCGACTTTTATCTTACGCGTTATCTTGAAAATGAAACATATATTCAAACAAGAAAAGTTGAAGACTTTGATACTGGAACATTAACCGATGTCATTACAACGCAAGATGACGATGGAGAGGTGACTCTCGGAGCTGGTGGTTCGGGCAGTTGGTGTGCACCATCAACCCCTGTTGAAGAACTTGACCTCCCAAAAAATGGAGTTGCCAATGCTCTAACTGCGATTGGAGGACTGGCATTTGCCACAACCGGTGAGAACGCTTCAGGAGTATCATTTGCTAAAATAAATATAACGACTAATAGTAATCCCCCAGAGGCATCTATTCCTAATCCGGGAACATTTGATGGTTACAAAACAAATGATGTGTTTGGTGAAACAAATTATGCATATATCGCAACTGATACAAATGACGAAGAAATTGTGATCATCAACTTAAGCAACATGACAAAAAGCGGTTGGTTTAATGCTTCAGGCTCGACAGACGCTGATAGTGTATACGTCTATAATAATCGAGGCTATATGACTCAAGGAAGCACACTACGTATTTTTGATCTGTCAAGTAAATCCGGCTCTCGAAGTCAGCTTGGATCAATTAGTTTATACGCTACAGGAACATCTATAGTTGTTCAAAATGATGGTGGAAATATCTATGCATATGTCTCAATTGCAGGTCATGCACGTGAACTCCAGAGCATCAACGTTACAAACCCAAGTAGTCCGTCAACAGTCGGATATGCCGATGTTAATGGTCAGGCCGCACAAGATGTAACTGTCAATGATACTGGCACTCGGGCATATCTTATCACTTCTGCATCTGCATCACAAAGGGAATTTTTTATTATTGATATTACTTCGAAGACTGGTTCTCGCCCTGTGGTATCTGGAGGAAGCTATGATACAAACGGCATGAGTCCAAAAGCAGTCACGCTTGTGCCCGGTAATAAAGCTATTGTGGTCGGTCAGGGCGCTGAGGAATATCAAGTGATTAATATCGTTGATGAAAATTCTCCAAGTCGCTGTGGAGGAATTGAAATAAATACAGGAATCAATGATGTTGCTTCGGTGTTGGAATCAGAAGCAAATGGTGGTGATGCATATTCATATATCCTCACGGGTGATACAAGTACAGAATTTAAAATTATAGAAGGAGGACCTGGTGGAACATTTTCAAACAGTGGCACATACGAATCAGCTACATTCGACGAAATCGGTTACACAACGGCCTTTAATAGATTTTTGGCAACGACGGTCGAGCCGCTTAATACCAGTATCAATTTCCAAATAGCTATCGCTGATGCTGTGGGCGGTAATTGTTCCGGAGCAACATTTGTCTTCACTGGCCCAGATGGAACAACAGATACATATTATGAATCAGGTGAAGCAATTGCCTTAAACGATGATGGGGTTGGCTATGAAAATCCTGGGCGTTGTTTTCGATATCGTGCTTATCTATCAACAGACGACTCAAACACAGCTCCAATTCTTGAAGATGTTACTATTAATTATTCACTATAAGACAGATGAAACTGCGCAAAGGTTTTACACTCATCGAACTTAGCCTTTTTATGGGTCTTTTTATGGTGATTATCGGAGTTCTGATGGCATTGTTTTCAAGCATCGTTCAAAAACAACTTGAAGTGCAATCGGTTTCAGCGGTTGAGGCGGATAGTAAATTTATCTTAAATCGACTTTCATATGATATACAACGCTCAGATGCAATTACTGTTCCTGGCTCTCTTGGCGATACAACGTCATCTTTGGTGCTTTCAATTGATGGCGATAGTTATACTTATGATTTATCTGGTACGACTATGGAACTGACCACAGATGAGGGGGCTGAGAGATTAAACAGTGTGAGATCAACTGTTTCTGACCTTTCCTTCACGAGACTTGGGAATACATTAGGCAACCATGCTATTGAACTAACATACATTGTAACCAGTGTTGTCAGTCGCACTCAAGGACCGGAAACAAAAACAGTGCAGACGATCATCGGAACAAGGTAGTTTAATTTTAAATGAACAAAATAATTAAAATGAAAAAAATTGATGGAATCTGGAGTAAAGAGAATGGAAACAAGGGACAATCTCTTGTGACTTTACTTGTATTTGTCGTCGTTGCAAGCACTATTACTGCGGCGGCAACAGCAATTATGATCAATTCCTCGCAGGCATCATCACAGGTTGCGCAAAGTTTTGTTTCAACTGGTGTTGCCGAAAGTGGAATTGAAAACGCACTTATTCGTCTTTTAAGGGACCCAAACTACACAGGAACAGGATACAACGGTGAACCCGCCTTGACTCTTGGAAATGGCACGGCGACGATCACGGTAACCGGCGTAAACCCCAAAACAATTACTTCCGTTGGACTAGAAGACAATCACTCCAAAACAATTGAAGTCAGCGTAACATATAATAATAATATAATGACTATTACCGATTGGCATGAATCTTATTAAATAATCCAAAATGAAAAGCGTTATTTATCTTGATCGCGACACACTTTTTTATTACGGTGGCAATGTGCACACCGTACTCTCTCTACCCTTTGCTCCAAGTGCGGTCAAGGATATGGAGGTGATCGACGAAAACGAAATCGAAAAACAAATTACTACATTTATTCAAGCAAATAAAATCGAACCGACAGAGTCTTTTATCATCTTTTCTCACCGCAGCTGTTTTAGTAAAGCAATACCTGCCAACACAACACCGGAAAATCTAGATAAAGAAAAAAAGCAGTTTCTCGAATTTGTACCTTTTGATCATATCGTGCATAAAATTATCAAGACTGCAAAAGGCAGTGTCATAGTGGCCGCAAACAAAGAACTTGCCAATGTGATTAAACATATTTTTCAAAAACATGGGTATTTAATACAGGCAATTTCAACGCTTTTTACTATTTATCCCGACAACCCCGTTTCGTCTATCAATGTACAAATCGCCCAAAACATCCTGCGCTCATTCAATCGTTTTCGGGAAGATGATTTACTTAATGCCGATGAGCCCGCAGCCAGTGAAGAAACAGTTTTCGAACAGGAATTTGCCGCAGAGGATAAAAAAAATAATTACAGACTATATTTCATGCTAGGGTTTTTTATCATAAGTATTGGTATTTTGGGATATATGTTAAATAATCGTCGAATATCCTCATCAAGCAGGGCGCAAACACCACTGTCTCCAACAAGAGCGATACCGCGACAAGGCAGTCCGTCACCACAATTAACACCAACAGAAGCGGCAACTCCCACCCCGACAGTTTCTTCAGTATCAAAGGATCAGTTAACTATACGGATTTTAAACGGTTCTGGATTGTCAGGACAAGCTGATGAAATAAAAAACTCACTAGTTGAAGCAGGGTTTGAAGCTGATAAAATAACCACCGGCAACGCACCAAGCGAGCAATCAACCAATACAAGAATAGTTTTTAAGCCTCGAGTTTCATCGTCTGTTCGTGAGGAAATTTCTGATGCTTTATCGGAATTTACGACCAATATTTCTGCTATAGAAAATGATGAAATAGAGTTTGATATTCTCATCACAACTGCCCCTTGACAAGGGTTCAATTTTTCTCTATTCTGAAAATATAGTTATTATTTAAGTTATCTCAAAAATCTATGGTAAATAGAAAAGGTTTTACACTTATTGAGTTACTTGTAGTCATTGGAATTCTTGCTGTCCTTCTTGCTATTACATTAATTGCTGTCAATCCTGCACAAAATATTGAAGCTGCTGAAGATACTCAGCGACGAAATGATGTCACGCAGATTTTGAATGCTGTTGGTCAATATATGGTTGACAACAATGGTGGAGCACCATCTGCAGTCACCGGAGTGGCGACTGAAATCGGAAGCGGTTCAGGACTTATCAACATCTGTGCTGATATAGTACCAACATATATCGCCGGTCTTCCACAGGATCCAGATCTTGGAGCAGACATCGTGGATCAAACCGAATGTGGAGCCGCACACAACACTGGATATGAAATCAGTGTCAGTAACGGCCGAGTCACAGTTGCAGCTCCAAATGCAAATGTACCACCAATCTCAGTAACAAGATAACTCTAGAAAAGAAAAGTTAAAATAAACCCCCCCGCCGTTTTAGGCGGGGGGTTTTTAATCTGTTATAATGCTTTTAATATGACTTCTTTAAAAGAAAGAATATTGCTTGTTGAAGATGATAATTTTCTTAATCAACTTTATTCCGATCTTCTTACTAAAGAAGGTTACGACGTAACTTCGTCAGTCACCGGAGAGATGGCAATTGAAAAAATGCTGGAAGCTTCATGGGATCTGGTTTTACTTGACGTTGTGCTGCCTGGAAAAACTGGCTTTGAAGTATTGGCCGAAGTTTCAAAAAAATCAAAACCGAAATATCCGATAATCTTTATGACAAATCTTGACA
>CAYNLS010000017.1:0-14809 GCA_964398125.1 uncultured Gammaproteobacteria bacterium | reverse complement strand
GCGACACCGCTTCCCATTTTTCCCAAACCGATGACGCCAATTTCTTTTTTAGTCAATTTTTGCTCCGCCATATGAAAGTGGTTTGTAATAATTTAATTTCGGTATGCCACGCTTCCATGATTTCACAATTGATTCGATCAACTGCCATTGAGTGATAATTTCCTGCGTTGAAACAAAAAGCGTCTGATCTCCTTTGATAATATCATAAAGCAATGCTTCATAATCGTCTACAAAAAATGACTGATCATAAGCTTGGTGATAATCAAAACCAAGTTCATGTTCCTTGACCAGATATTCAAATCCGGGTTTTTTGGCAAGAAAATTCATCGTGATTTTTTCATGAGGCTTCAGTTGATAGTGCAGCATATTTTGTGGAGCAGTCTTTACATTTATAAATGGCGACGTTGATGGTTTAAAAGTGACCACAACCTCAATCAGATTTTTTTTCATTCCTTTTCCACTCTCTATATAAAGAGGCACGTCACGAAAATCGGGTTTATCAGACGTTATCTTTATTTTGAAATAAGTTTCTGTATTTGATTTTGGGTCGACTCCTTTTTCTTTGGGATATCCTATGTATTGACCACGACTTGTGAATTTTGAAATGTTGGCAGCACTCATCATTTTTAAAGACGACAATGCACTCGCACGCTCTTTTTTTGTTTCCGCCGGACTGAACTTTTTGGGCTCATCCATTATGAAAAGCGCTAAAAGTTGTAGAAGATGATTTTGACCAACATCACGAAGAGCGCCCACGCGATCATAAAAATCCCCCCGCTCATGCACTCCGATACGCTCAAGTAGTTTTATCTCAATTTTTTCAATGAATTTATTATTCCAAGCCGGTTCCAAAAAAACATTACTGAACCTAAATGCGAGAATATTACGGACTGTTTCTTTGGCTAGATAGTGATCGACGCGATAAATTTGTTCTTCCTTAAATAGTTGTCCTAGCTGTATGTCAAGTTTTTTTGCAGTCATTAGATTGGTACCAAAAGGTTTTTCTAAAATCACGCGAGTCCAGCCTTCTTCAGGACTACATGGAATTGTAAGACCGGATTCATGAAGATTTTTCACAATTTGAGAATATGAGTTTGGCGGTACGGCAAGATAAAATAATTTATTGGAACATACTCGCCATGTGCCGTCAACATGTCCTAAGATAGTAGCAAGTTTTGTATAGGCTGCGGAGTCGGCAAAATCTCCCTGAACATAATGAAAAGCCGCAAGAAATTTATCTAAATTTTTTACATCAAATCCTTGCTGTTTTAAAATATTTTTTAAATAATCACGTATCTCCCCATCAGTAAAAGCTCGTCTTGCAAATCCATAAATAAGAAATTTCTGTGGAAGATGATTTTTGAGATATAAATGGTAAAGCGCACGCAAGATCTTTTTCCTTACCAAATCGCCGGTTACTCCAAAAAGAACGAAAATAGTTGGCAAAATAAATTTCTGGGATTTTTTATTTGCATGACTCATACCGACAATAGATTATAACTTATAATGCATAAATCTTCATTATTATTCTTCACCCATGGAATCGTTTTTCAAACTCAAAAATTCTTTTCAAGATAGCGTAAGATGAAGCATAAGTAGACTCAACTCCCTCATAGCCGAGATTTCTGGTTCCCAAAGTCACGGCTTTTGTAAATGGAGTATCTGATGCATAATGGATAATACCGATATCAAGCGGCGATGAGATGAGATCAATGGTTTGACCGATCGGATAACGTCCATATTGCACCATCTCGTAAATCGCGTTCAGATAAGGTCCATTTTCCATCTCAAGGATCGTATAATCATGTAAAAAATACTGTTGGACCGTGTCCAAAGAATGTAAAAATGTTCCCTTTGAAGTCACAACTTTTTGATTTGTCAGAATACTTCCCGATGTAAATCGCTCAAAATATTTTTTAGTGAAAGCATTTTTGAAAATATAGATATTATCACTAAAAGTGTCGTATACCTGTTCTGGAAGGCCAATATCTCCTATATTTCCATGTAAAAATGAGGCTTTACCCAAAATATATGCACCGCGAACAAGGTTTACATTTTGAAGTACGGTGGAGAGCACCATATATGCACCGGCACCAAGCGGATAGTCAATATTTAAAATAAGCGCTTCCGAATTTGAAAATGATTTTGCATCAATATTAAGCTTGTCAGCAAGTCCTCGACTTATGATGTCTTTTAAAGACAGTACCTGTGCATCAACATCTAGATAATGCTTAGCTTCGACAAAATCTATCCCGAGATCATGTTCAAATTTATGTCTTTCTTCTCTGATTTTTGGATTTTCTTTTTCATATTTTTTTAATATATACCATAAAAAATTCTCCCGTGATCCTGGATGCTCGCCTTTTTCAATCTGACTCCAATAATCTAAAAATCGCTCCATTCGACGCGCGTGGAGATACTCGATAAGTTGTTTTTCTAGCCTGACAACCCAACCCGTGATATTATTGACAAGACTATGTGTGTTTGATGACACAAAATACAAGGGGCGAGACGTAATATCTTTATAGCGAGTATGCTGAATAATATTTTCAAACCAACGCTGAGCGGCTTTTTTATAATCGACATAAGATCCACGAAGTAATCTAACCTGGAATTTTCTTGGCTTTCCTTCTGCTATTGCTGAAAACCACTCGTACATTTTATCTGACCAGATACGTTCCATCCGCTGCCAGTTTGCATCGTCAATTCCTAAAGTTTTCTGTAGATCATCTTTTTTTTTGACTGAAATTTTACCTCTAAATGAGAGTAGAGTTTTTGCCATTTTATTCCATTCGATTTGGAATGATGTAAGAAGGCAAACTACATCGTCAAGATCGGTCACTGAATTGATAAATATCGCAAGGGTACCATCATTGTTGTAATACATTTTTCTTCTTCTTGCCGGTGCTGCTACTTCGGTCCAAAACTCTGTTTTAAAGCCTTCACGATGGAAAATATCATCGGTTTGTGCAAGGATGATACTGTTAACCTCATGCATCACCTGTGGCAATCTTAAAAATGAGTACATGAAAGCCTCAATATCAATATCTTCTAAACTAGCTTTTTTATGGAGTGACGGCTCCATGTCTCTATACAGTCTGATAATTTGATCAATATCCATTTTCCCGTCCGCGCTAAGAAATGTACGATAGGCCTTTATAAATACGGCGGTCTTACGGTCAGGAATAACTTTCATATATGCTCATATTGTAGCAGTATTTTTTTCAAAACCGTAATAGTCGAAGGGAGACAAAAGTTATAAGATTGCGGTCTGCCCTGAAAGCAAAAGAGGCTTTATATTTTGCAGGATCAGTATTTTTTACAAAATTTTGATGTTTTTTTGCTACAGTTAGGTATTTGACGATTTTATCTTTTTATGCGTAAAACAATTTTAATAGTAGATGATGATGAAGGAATTCTAAACTCCATGAGAGCCATTTTAGAACTTGAAGGATATAAAGTAATAACTCAAAATCATGATGGAAAAAAATTATCCGAACTTATATCGTCGTTTTCTCCACAATTAATTTTACTCGATATACTGATCGCTGATCATGACGGAAGAATCATATGTAAAAAATTGAAAACCGACAAATCTATTTCAAATATTCCGATAATTTTGGTTTCCGCTCAGGTACAGACCGCTGATAATTATTCTGATTATGGCGCAGATGGGTTTATAGCAAAACCCTTTGATGTTGATGAGCTTCTATATACTATCGAAAATAAAATAAATCAGCGTGAAACAAAAAATTAATCTACTTGTAATTGCAACAAACTTGCATTAGAATTGAGGAATGAATTCTTTTGATTTTATTTCAAAACTAAAAAGGGAAGGATTTCGTATCACTTCAGCAAGACGTGCTCTAGTAGAAATGTTTTTTGACAATAAAAAACCTATCACGATTCATCAAATCACTGAATTTTTGAAGAAAAAAAATGTAATTGTCAATAAAACTACAATCTATCGTGAACTTGATTTTCTAGCAAAGTACGGATTTATTCATGAACTCCAGATTGCAAATAATATAGTTCATTATGAACTTCTTGATCAAGATCACCATCATCATTTGATCTGTAATAACTGTGGCAACATAGAAGATATATCTTTTAGTGAAAAAAATTTAATACACGATGTAGCTATGAAGTCAAAATTTACAGTGGAACGTCATCATTTGGAATTTTTTGGATTGTGTGTTAATTGTCATTAATATATTCATTAATAAAACATTGAAAAAAATATTCGGTTCCCCTTTCAATATTATTTTAGTGATCTTTGTTCTTCTCATTGTAAGTATTTATGCGATGACCTCTTCGCCCAATCCTCAAACAAATAATTCAATACTGATCACTACATCGTTTTATCCTCTTTATTTTTTTACCAGTCAGATTGCACAAAAAAATGCTGAAATAAAAAATATCACCCCAGCAGGGGCTGAGCCACACGACTATGAACCAACTGCGAAAGATTTAGCGTTTATTGAAAAGAGTGATCTTGTGATTTTAAACGGTGGAGGTCTGGAGCCTTGGGCAGATAAAATTAAAAAAGACTTGGAAGATAAAAATGTGATTATTGTAATTACAGGTGAAGGTGTCATAAATCGAGAAACCATAGAAGAAGGCCAAAAAATACAGGACCCACATATTTGGCTGAGTCCTCCCCTTGCAAAAAGGCAGGTAGATGTAATTTTAAATGGACTTATAGAAGTTGATCTAAAAAATAAAGAATTATATGAAACAAATGCTACTAATTTAAAGCAGAAACTTGACGATTTAGATAATAAATTTAAAACTGGACTTAGCAATTGTACTCAAAAAGATATCGTTACTTCTCATGCAGCTTTTTCGTATTTGGCAAGCACCTATGGATTCAATCAAATACCTATTTCCGGTGTTTCCCCAGACGAAGAACCGTCAACTAAAGAACTAGCAGAGGTTGCAGATTTTGCGAAAAATAATAATGTGAAATATATATTTTTTGAAACCTTAGTAAGTCCCAAATTATCAGAAACCATTGCTTCCGAAGTGGGAGCAAAAACGCTTGTCTTAAATCCGATTGAAGGAATAGACGAAGAAGAAGCAAAACAAGGAAAAAATTACTTTACAATTATGGAAGATAATCTTAAAAATTTAAGAGTCGCTCTGGAATGCACGTAGATCATACCCAAAATATAATCGAAGTTAGAAATGTTTCTTTTTCATACGAAAATGAAGAAGTCTTAAAAGATATTACCCTCGATGTCCATAAAGGTGATTATCTAGGTCTTATCGGTCCCAATGGCGGAGGAAAAACTACTCTTTTAAAAATTATTCTTGGCATCTTAGCTCCAACTCGCGGAACCGTCCATTTATTTGGACATGATATTTGTTGTTTTAAAGATTGGTCAAAGATCGGATATGTACCTCAAAAAGTAACTCACTTCGATGTCAATTTTCCTATCACTGTAAAAGAAGTCGTACAAATGGGACGAATCGCAAAACGAGGATTCTTTCAATCATTTAATAAAAAGGATGATGAACTGGTGAGACGGTCACTTGAACATGTGAGTATGTGGCAATATAGAGATAAAATCATTGGAGATTTGTCTGGCGGGCAACAACAGCGCATTTTCATAGCCCGCGCTTTGGCAAGCGAGCCTGAAGTGATTTTACTCGACGAGCCAACGGTTGGCGTGGATGTAAAAACACAACAACAATTTTATGAACTATTAAAAGTACTCAATAGGGAGCTCTCGCTTACTCTTGTTTTAGCATCACATGATATTAACGTGATCGCTCATGAAACGACCGAGATCGCATGTATAAATAAAGCTCTTATATACGACAGTAATCCAACAAATTTTATGAAAAATAATGACATTCAAAAATTATATGGAGATAAAGTTAAATTTATTTTGCACAGCCATTAACTTATCAAGCTATGTTAGATATTTTTCAATATAGTTTTATTATTCGTGGTTTTCAGGCCGGTATAATCATCGCTTTGATCGCTCCCTTTATTGGAATATTTTTGGTACTAAGAAGATATTCTCTAATTGCTGATACTTTGGCACATATTTCACTTGCCGGTGTCGCTATCGGACTACTTTTGAATATAAATCCAATTATTACGGCTATAACAAGTTCAGTTGTTTCGTCCGTTGCTATTGAGAGGTTACGTATTTCAAAAAAAGTTTATGGCGAATCTGCGCTCGCTCTATTTTTATCAGGAAGTTTGGCATTGGCAATTGTCTTAATAAGCGCAGCTCATGGATTTAGTATCGATTTATTCAATTACTTATTCGGGTCTATAGTGACCGTTAAAGAATCAGACGTATATATTATTGGAATCATGGGAGCTATAGTAATAGCTTTACTTGTGCTCTTTTATAAGGAATTTTTGTATATTACATTCGATGAAGAAGCTGCAAAAGTAAGCGGCATCCCCACAAGATTTTTAAATATTTTACTGATTACTCTTGCTGCGCTCACTGTATCTTTGGCTATTCCTATTGTTGGTATACTCCTTATCTCAGCATTAATAGTAATTCCTGTAATCACTGCACTCCAATTTAGAAAAAGTTTTAAGGAAACAATAATAATTGCTGAAATTATTTCACTGTTTTCCGTAATTATGGGGATATTTCTTTCTTATTATTTAAATTTATCTACTGGAGGTACAATTGTACTTATAACAATTGTGATTTTTACTGCAGTTTTCCTAATAAAAAATAGATTTTATAGTTAAGTCTACTCGCCATTTCCTTCAGCCATTCTTTTTTTATAAAGATACACGGCAAGCAGTATGCCTGCAGCGGCAAGAAGCAAAAGTAGAACTGCCGCAACTAGTGCAATTGTATTTGATTGACCTGTTGCTGTCGCATCCTGTTCTCCGGGTGCCAGCGTCGGCTGCTGCTGGGCAAGTACAATATCGGTTGGATTTGGCACTACGGTTGTGACTCCATTTGGTACGAATGTAGGAGTTACATTACGACGTGGGTTATTTGTAACTGTAGTTTTCGCATACGGATTAATCTTCTCTGCCTCTATAAATTCTTCATTCTGTGCCAAAAATTGAGATGTTGATATGTTGGTTTTCTCATTGGGTTTGTCCGGAGAATTATAAGCAAGGCTATAACTTGTACTTGGAATAAATTCTGAAGTAAGTCTAAAGTAACCATTGGCATTAGCAGTTGTTTGTACCATTGGTCCCTTTGCGAAATTTACATAAATACTGATCTGTGCATTTGGAAATATTTTTCCTTGCTTGTCATAAGCATAGCCTTCAAGATAAGAAACTATGGGTTCAATAGTACGTGAAACAGATTTAGTTTGTGCAGAGACTTTACCGACAAGTGGCCACGAAGTTATAAACGCGATAAATTTATCAATAAAATTTGGGCTGTCATTATGACTTAATGTTCCAGCGGTCAAATCTGCATTATATTCAAGATTGACTTTATAGCTTTCTCCTGCTTTTAATTTAGTTTGATCCAAAGAGATATTAAACTTTCCGTTTTTATCAGGTCCACCATTTCCTGCCGTTACTACAGTCGGAGTTCCGCATAATTCTTGACCATTTTGGGTACTACAGATAACTACGGTAGCTTTTGCGAAAGGATGTGATACCTGTCCTCTATATTCCGTAGTTGTTGGAGTTACAGCTTCAGTTAAATCATAAATTTTTGTGAATGTCTCGGGATATCTTGTCCCTGTTCCATTTTTTGGAAATAATGGTATGTCTCTATGCTCAAGCTTTCCCTTTTCCTCTATCGCAGGCGAATTACTAAAATAAATTTGAGAATAAATTTTATTGGTATTCACAGGCAGTCTACTTTGAGCCGTTGTATCTAGAAAATTGTACTCACCGTGCGAAGGAACTAATTTATAAAATCCATCCACTACAAAAAAATTGAAAGAGCCAGCCAGTTCTTCTAAGTTTGAAGATCTTGTAATAATTGGATTAGTAATCTTAAATTCCGTATTGTATTGATCAACTGCCTCTTTTGTATAATTCCCGTTCAGAACATTTTGTTCATTCTGTAATAAAAGAACAGATGCATTTGGTATGGGATCAAGCGTCACCGCGTCAAATACTCGTCCCTCAGGATCATAACTGACAAAATCTTCACAGTCATAAGTTTGTTCTTCACCACTATATGACAAATCTGCTTGCTGTTGTCCAGCAATACCTGATGCAGGATTGACATCTTCCACGACTGGTACAATTGGACTCCAAAGTTTAAAATTTCTTGCGTAATTCTGATCAGGATTATGACTCTTCCATTCTATATAAGAAATCTGTTTGTTTACCCCAGGTAGGATTAAATTACCAAGAGCGTCAGTTGTAAGTTTAGTGAATCTATCGCCAATTTTAGCGCCGGTACTATCATAAAAAGCTACTTTACCTTCCTCTACTTGATTGTATTTAATACCATCAATAAGTCTTTGTAGGTTATTACCATCTTTAATTGGTTGAATATTTTGATCCAGACCACTATCTGCAGTAGTACATATCTGTTCACCACCAACAACTACACACTCTGTTATATATATATCAGAATTTATTGGAGGTTTTTTAGCTGGATCTATGGTTAATCTTGTTATATGATGCGAAGATCCCAGTTGACATTCATTGGGTGTATCTTTAAGATATTTGCATTTTTCAGCGCTAAAACAAGCGGATACTCTCCATCCTGAAACTGGCTCTTCTGCCCGAACTGAAGATATAAAAACAAAAGCAAATAAAAATATTAAAAATGCAAGTGATATTTTACGCATATGATTACATCATGTCATGAAAAAATCTTCTTGTCAATATCCTCAACTCATCTCTAATAAATCTATTTTTTAAAAATTCTTTCACTTTTAAAAAGTTCCGTCATCACATAAACTTAATAATAGCGTGGATGATAAAAAACACAAATTAAACAATCCGTCAATACTTGTTATTTTTGCCTATGCTCCTACAGGATTCGGCCATTTACGTGTGACTGATGCGCTGTATCGAGGATTGCCGCCGTATGTATCTCCTCTACTTCTTGGTTCAAGAGATGAATCAATATCTGTTTTTTATCGTTTAGTCAGTGTAAATCCTTTTACAAGAGCGGTCTTCGAATGGTTTGAACATGGTTTTCTTGAACAAATCACAACTCCTATCTATCGTTGGTACCTAAGATCGCACACACAAATACTTTATCAGCAGTTTACAACTATTTTAGATCAGCATCTTGTCTCACCTCAAACTATTTTAATCATTGCCACACATTTTGGCCTTGCGCATCAGATAGCGTCACTTAAAGATAGAATTAGTAAGGAAAGAAAAATCAAAATTCTGCTTATTGTTCAAATCACAGACGACATACCACATCGCATCTGGTATATACCCGGCGCGGATATCATTTTCGTGCCAAGCGATCTTACTCGAAAAAAATTAGAATCATATGGGCGAAATGTTGGTCTGCCTGTTGTTAAATTTGAAACCAATCCGTACCCAACAAATCCTCTTCTGAATATCGATCTTAAAAAAGACGAACTGGAAAATAAATTCAGTCAGTTAGATTTTCAAAAAAACTCCAAAATACATATGATTGTTCCCATCTCCGGAGCCGCCGTAGGCACCACACCTCTCACCAAGTTCATTGATGAGCTTTATTCTCTTTCAAACAGATTTGTTTTTCATGTTATAACAAAAAGCGCCCCTTATACTCAATCTTTTATTTCCGAAATGACGAATAGAAATTTTGTAAAATTGACAGTTTCTGATATTGACAAAGAAGTAGTAAATAAATATATCGATATTTATATGAATGAGATTATCTCACTCGAAGTCACTAAACCCAGCGAGCAAGCTTTTAAAGCTCTTTTAAATACTGACAAACGTGGCAGTGCGATCCTGCTTTTTACTGCTCCGATAGGCCAACAGGAATATGACAATCTTGACTTTCTCATGAGACATAATTTAGTTCCATCAAAATCACAAGAAAAAAACCTGTGGAATTTAGCTGAAAATAATGAAAATGTCGACATAGAACAAATAAATAAAATCACGGATGAAGCAAAAGGATGGCGAGGCATCTCACTTCCCAACGATCCTAAAAAAGCAGCAAAATTTGTGCTATGGTCTTTGAAAATTGGTTTATTTAGCTCTATGGCTCAAAAAAAACATTTTCCTTCACCCGGAGACCCGCATGGAGATGAACTTAGTCCTTACGGTGTAGAAAAATTCTGGCAAAAAGTTGAAGCGATGATTTGACAGACTTAAATATTACTTATATATCTCATCGGTTTTTGCAGCCATTATAAAGTCATTTCGATGAAGACCACCGACTGCATGAGTCCACCAATATATTGTGACCTTACCCCATTCGACAACAAGTTTTGGATGATGCCCATTTTTTTCAGCAAGCGCACCTACTTTGTCTGCAAAAGATATTGCTTCGAGAAAATTCTTGAATTTAAACTTTCGCATCAATTTTGTGACATCGGACTTATCAACTACATCCCATTGAGGAACTTGTGGAGCGTATCTATTTATCTGTGAAGCATCCATTGGATCGCCGCCTTCTTCACATGGTACGCATATTCCTGACTTAAGATCATTTACGTTTTTCATCTTTAGCTTTTTTACGACTTTTTTTGATGTTTTCTAATCTTTTTTTATTTAATAAATCTTTTTCTTTTTTCTTTTTCATCATCCGAGAAATATCTGCATCGGTTTCTTTTTGACATTCAATATTTGAACAGTGGTATGTCGAAGTGGTAATATTGCCGTACTGCCCCTCTACTTTCTCAACAGCAACATCAACTAGAATCAAATAACTTGAACATTTATGACATTTTTCCGTAGTTAATCGTGGATATTTATTGTTCAGATAGAGTTCATTATAGCTGACTATCGGCTTATATACAAGCTACCCCAAGTTGTCATTGTAGATATTTACTTTACCTGGTATTATGTATCCATAAAGATGACATCTGTTGTCTGTATCTTTAATACTTTAGATTTTCAGGACAACCCAATATTACGGGTAGTCCTTTCGCGAGCAACATACAAATTATATTGCCGCCATGAGTGAGGAGCTAACACAAGAAAAATGCGGCCTGGTGGCTCTTTATTCAAAAGAATACATTCCACAACTCAATCTGGCATTACTTGCTTCAGTAGGCGTGCAACACCGTGGGACCCATGGAGCAGGCACTGTGTTTAAAACAAAAAAAGGAATTGTAAAGTATACAAATACGGGTCTGATGCGCGAAATATTTTCTCCCAGAGTTGTAAAAAAAATTCAAAAACCGAGTAAATGGATTATGGTTCATGCACGTTATGGCACAAGTGGTGATTATCAAAAAGAAAATTTGCAACCGTGTGTTTTTAAATCACCTAAAGGAGAAGATATTACAGTCGAACATAATGGAGAGTTTGTCAAAATGGACTCTTTTTCCTCTTCCCTCCCAATCAAAGTTCCGAAAGGTGCAAGTGACACCTACATTTTTTCAGTTCTACTTGCCAATGCAAAAGGAGAAAATTGGAATGAAAAATTACTAAACACACTCGACTCCGTGAAAGGTGCATATAGCCTTCTTATTGGGATTGGTGATGACCTCTATCTTGCCCGTGACCCATACGGTATTCGTCCTCTTACTATTGGCACGGTGAAAGATCAATGGCTCGTGGCATCTGAAACACATGCTTTCGACAAAGTTGGAGCGAAAGTCATAAGACAGATAAAACGCGGAGAGGTTGTTCGTATTTCTAAAAATGGTGTAGATATTATTCGCAGAGGTGCAAAGGAAAAAAAACATTTTTGTGATTTTGAATGGGCCTATTTCAGCAGACCGGATTCGCTTCTTCCACCCAATGGTGAAGATGATACACCATCTGAGTGGTTATCTCTTTCCCACTTTAGGGAACGTTGTGGCCAAGCATTGGCGAAGGAAGCTCCTGTTCGTAAAGCCACGTTTGTGGTGGGTGTTCCAGATTCAGGTTTATCTATGGCTACAGGATATGCCAATACCCTAGGCATTCCCTACCGTCAGGCAATAGTGCGAGACCATTATGATCCAGAAGGAGCACAACGTCTTTTTATGCGCGATGATCAAATAAAAAAAATCAAGAAAAAAGTATTGGGAAAACTTTCGCTCGTTCCCGAACCGCGTATCTGGAAAAATGCGATCGTAGTCATTGGCGATGATTCAATCGTTCGGGGAAATGTTTCGATGCAGATTACGAAGGCGATCTTTGCCATGGGAGCTCGTGAAGTACACTGGATTGTGGGCTATCCGCCGGTGATGAAACCATGCCATTTGGGCGTGAGTATTCGGACAAATGAGGAGCTCATTGCTGCACGTCATAATGGTGATATCGATAAAATTAACAAAGAAATTGGCGCAACAAGCATCCACTATATAAGTCCGAAAGGATTTATCAAAGCACGATTGCTTTCCAGACATTTTGTAGAGCCGAAAAATCCACAAGAAATTTTCTTATGTAACAGTGGTTGCGGAGGGTGCTTGACCGGACTCTATCCGATCGATAAACAAGGAAATGAATATGAAAGTACAAAAATAGCACTATGAAGAGAATAGTCGTTCTTATTTCAAATGCAGGCACCGGCAGCAACCTACAAGCGATCATTGATGCTGTAAAATCTGGCGACCTTAAGGCAAAAATTCAACTGGTGGTCAGTAGCTCTCCAAAAGCACAGGGACTGCTTCGCGCAAAAAAAAACAGAATACCAACTCTGGTTTTAAATAAAAAAGATAATGGTGAGAAAATTTTATTAAAATATAATCCTGATCTAGTCGTTCTTGCCGGATGGATCAGAGTTGTTCCTCCAAAAATTATTGATGTTTTCAAAAATCGGATCGTAAATATTCATCCTGGGCTTATTCCGGATTCTAAAAATAAAGTTGTTAAAAACCCTGATGATACACTTGCCCTCTGGAATAAAGGAAAGATGACCGATGATGCTATAAAAAAATTTCTCGACAATAAGTCAACTTATGCCGGATCATCGATACATTTTTTGACTCACGATTTTGATTTTGGACCGATACTTAATCGTGCATTTGAGAAGATTCGGCCAAAAGACACAGTTGAAACTTTGTATAAACGTTTAAAAATCAAAGAACATCAAATGCTGATTTCCTCATTAAAAAAAATTTGTAATAAAGAAACCATGACAAAAAATAATGGAAAGTATGCACTTATCAGTGTCTATGATAAAAATAATATTGTAGATTTCGCGAAAAAATTACATTCACTTGGCTACAAAATTATTTCGACTGGAGGAACGAGTAAAGTTTTAAAAGAAAATAATATACCAGTTATCCCGATTCAAGAAATCACTGGAAATCCTGAAAGTTTCGATGGCCGGATGAAAACAATTAGTTTTCAAATCGAATCCGGGATTTTATACGATCGAAAAAAACCTTCTCATAAAAAACAAGCTGCAGATTTAGGAATTAAAAATATCGAAATTGTCGTCTGCAATTTATATCCATTTGAAAGAACTATTTCTGATAAAAATGTAAAACTTGCTGATGCTGTAGAAAATATTGATGTTGGTGGACCGACTATGGTCCGTGCCGCTGCTAAAAATTTTAAAAATGTCATCGTCATCGTCGATTCAAAAGATTACGATGATGTTTTTAATTTAATTAAAAAAAATAATGTCGATATACTAATGCGACAAAAACTGGCAGCAAAAGCTTTTGCTCACTTGTCATTTTATGATTCTCAAATTTCTTCGTATTTAAATACAGAAAGTTTTCCAAGCTTACTTACCCTGCCTGGAAGAAAGATGACCGATTTAAGATATGGCGAAAATCCTCATCAAAAAGGCGCCGTATATTTGGAACCGAATACTTCTTCTCCATTTGCAAAACTCACTAAACATGCCGGTCGCGATTTATCTTTGATAAATGTGACTGACATTAATGCCGGTATAGAATCGCTACAATTTTTCAAAGAACCGGCAGCAGTCATTTTGAAACACAATACACCTTGTGGAATTGCATTAGGAAAAAATTCGGCCGAAGCATTGGCACGAGCCATTGAAGCAGATCCGGAATCTGCATTCGGCGGGGTCATTGTTTTGAATAAAAAAATGGATCTAAAAACTGCTCATGTGATTACGAAATTTAAAGATGAACGAAAATCGAATATTGATATTGTGGCAATTCCTGCAATTGATAAAAATGCAGAAGAACTTCTAAAAAAATTACGGAAAACATTGGGCATTTATACATTTGGAGATTTTTCAGAAAATAATATGAGCAGGACAAATTTGAAACCAATTCAGGGTGGATTTATAGTTCAAGACGCAGATATTAATGTTGAAAAAAGTTTTAAAGACTGGGAAATCGTGACAAAAGTCAAACCGACAAAACAGCAACTTGAACAGATAAAAATTGCCTGGAAATTTATATCACGGATTCCTTCCAATTCAATTATTGTCGTAGATAAAAACATACCGATGACAAGAGGTATCGGGACAAGGCAAACTTCCCGTATTCGTGCCGCAAAAATTGCGCTTGAACAAGCAAAAGGATTTACAAAAAAGGCAATTTTAGCAAGCGATAGTTTCTTCCCATTTGATGATACGGTAAAACTTGCCGCCCAACATGGAATTGGAGCGATAATCGAACAAGGAGATTCAATAAACGATAAAGCCTCGATTGCGGCGGCAAATGAATCAGGAATTCCAATGGTTCTTACACATCGTCGAGCATTTTGGCATTAATATGGAAAAAAATATTTTAATAATCGGTAGTGGTGGACGAGAACATGCGATCGGATGGAAATTGAAAAAATCAAAAAAAGTTG
>CAYNLS010000016.1:0-14890 GCA_964398125.1 uncultured Gammaproteobacteria bacterium | reverse complement strand
TTGGCGCCATACCGCATGCGACGTCTCACGGCTTTTTTAAACCCTACAGAAGATCCGCAAGGCGTAGGTTATCACATAAATCAGATTCTTATTTCGCTTTCACAGGGCGGTATTTTTGGTCAGGGTTTTGGTGCTTCGCGTCAAAAATATCTTTTTTTACCAGAAGCTCACACTGATTCGATTTTCGCAATTTATGGTGAAGAATTTGGTTTTTTGGGAAGTGTCATTCTGATATTTCTTTACGTAGTTTTTCTTTATAAAATTTATCAAATTTACAACGCAACTTCCGATAAATTTGCAAAACTTTTGATTGGTGGAATTTTTGCTTATTTCGGATTTCAAATAATTATAAATCTTGGCGGAATGGTGAATCTCATGCCTTTGACCGGGGTCACATTGCCATTTATTTCCTACGGCGGTTCTCATATCATCATTTCTTTTGCCCTTTTGGGTATCGCGATGAATATTGCAAAACGTGCTAAATGAAGTAGGAAAAATTATACAATTAATTATGAGCATGGAAAAAAAGATTTTGATTACCGGAGGTCATGTGACCGTCGCACTTGCCGTAATTGATGAATTGTTAAAATCGCAAAAACCAGACTCGATAATTTTTGTTGGTAGAAAATCGGCTAACGAAAATGAAAAAAGTGAGAGTTTTGAGTATCAGGAAGTGACTGCAAGAAATATTCGTTTTATACATTTGGAAACTGGACGTGGTGCCCAATTATTTAAATTTATCGGTGGATTAGTAAAGGCTTTTAAACTATTAAGCAAAGAAAAACCCAATGTTATTTTATCTTTTGGTGGATATATCGCTTTGCCAATTGCAATTGCTGGGAAAATGTTTGGAATAAAAATTATCACACATGAACAAACTATTGAACCTGGTAGTGCCAATAGAATTATCGGACATATTGCAAAAAAAATTTGTATCTCTTTTCCTGAAACCGAATCTCTTTTTGATAAAAGTAAAGTTGTACTCACCGGAAATCCAGTAAGGCAAAGTATTTTTAAACCAAAAAATAAGATTTTAATTCCCGAAAATTACCCCTGCATTTATGTCACTGGTGGGTCGATAGGTTCACATGCAGTAAATGTTCACGTAGAAAATATTTTAAAAGAGTTATTAAAAAAATACGTTGTCATTCATCAATCCGGTAATATTTCCGAGTTTGGAGATTTTGAAAGATTAAATAAATTACGAGATTTTTTACCACAAGACTTAAAAAGTCGCTATATTTTAAAACCACATTTTCTTGACGGAGAAATTGCCGACGCTTATGCTTTTGCAGATTTGGTAGTCTCTCGATCAGGGGCAAACACTTTTTTTGAACTTATCGCTCTTGGCAAACCGGCACTGTTTATCCCTTTACCTTGGTCTGCGAGAAATGAGCAACAAAAACACGCGGAGATATTTAAAAACCATGGAGCCGGGGAAATATTTGTGCAAGACGAACCAAGTAAAAAATTGTTGGAAACAATTGAGATGATGGTTTCAAAGACAGATCATTATCGACTTAACGTAAAAAAGCTGGCACATTATAATAAACCAAATGCACAAAGAAAGATCATCGAACTCATTTTCAAAGAGTAAAATCCCCATATTTTTTGCGATAATAATTTTTATTTCCGTTGGATTATCACTATTTTTTATTGACCAAAGATATCGGGTTAAAAATATCAAACTTTTAAAAAGCGGCAAAGAACTTTACCCAGTAAATGGATTAAACGAATTCGATGAGGCCAATCTCATTTTACTTTCTGAAAGT
The DNA here is from genome assembly GCA_964398125.1 of uncultured Gammaproteobacteria bacterium. Lineage (GTDB taxonomy): Bacteria > Patescibacteriota > Microgenomatia > UBA1406 > GWC2-37-13 > CAYNLS01. The sequence continues at coordinate 13,118 of CAYNLS010000016.1, read as the reverse complement.
GATGCGCAGTCACAGATACTTAAATTAAATCCGTTTCTTGAGAAAGTATCTGTTTCAAAAATTTACCCAGATACTCTTGAAGTAAGCGTAGTTTATCAAACTCCGGCGGCTTATTTGAAAGTAAACGGCGGATATGTCCTATTGAGTGCAACTGCAACCGTGCTTGCAAAATCGCGTGACAAACCGGCGACCGACCTTCCAGAAATAAACTATTATCAAGCTCTTCCTTTTCAAAATTATCAATCCGGACAGAAGGTACTTTTTAGGGATATAGTTGATAGTTTATATTTTCTGCAAAAACTCCAAAACTTACGATTTAAGATAAATAGTATTGATATTGCGGGCTTTTATATGCTAGGATTATATACAAACGAAAAAAAGTTTTATTTTTCGTCAGAAAAAGATAGAAGCGAACAAGTATACTTACTTGAGTCATCGGTTCGTGAGTTAAAGATGAAAGGGCAAGAATTTGCCACATTGGATGTAAGATATGACAATCCCGTGGTAACTTTTTAATCCGCCTACGTCTCGCCTAGCGAGACTCCGGCGAGATTTCAACTCCTAAGAGAAATTTAGGAGTTTCAAGGAAATGAATTAATTACAAGTAATGAACGTATGGCTGAACAGCTGATTTGTGGTATAGATATTGGAAGCTCTAAAGTAGCTACCATTGTCGCCCTCCAAACCTCGGAAACTCAAGAGATGCGTGTCATCGGCTTCAACACAACTCCGGCACGAGGCGTAAAAAAAGGTTTGATCGTCGATATAGATCAAGTCACCGCATCTGTTGAAGAAAGTGTAGAAAAGGCGGAGCGCATGGCAGGGCACAATATAAAAGAGGCTTTTGTCTCTGTAGGTGGTCCACATATTTCCTCGATAAATTCGCACGGCATTGTGGCGGTCGCCAATCCGCAATTTGAAGTGATCGAAGAGGATGTTAATCGAGTCATTGAGGCCGCTCGCGCAATATCTTTATCAAATACAAAACATATAATCGAAGTCACACCACGCCAATACAGCGTGGATGGTCAGGGTGGCATAAATAATCCAATCGGTATGAGTGGTGTGAGACTTGAAGTAGATACTCATATCATCACTGCCTCGGCTACTAACTTAAAAAATATTGATAAAGTGCTGGGCGATCTTGGTATCACAAATGCCGGATATATTTTTGCCGGCCTTGCCGCTGCCGAATCGGTTCTCACCGACACTGAAAAAGATTTGGGAGTGGCGCTTGTAGATATAGGAGGCGGGAAAATAGATATGTGTATTTTTGTTGAAGGCTCACTTTCATATTCATCATCGATTCCAATTGGCGCAAGACATATAAGTAATGATCTTGCTGTGGGCTTGCGGGTTTCTTTAGAATCGGCAGAGAAAATCAAAATTTATTTGAGTGATCATAAAAAAATGGTTGATGAAGCTATAAAAAAGAAGGAAAAAAATTTCCTTACTCAGGCAAGACTTGATATTGTCGAGACACTTTCCGATATCAGTCCAAAAGAAGTCATTGAGGGCATCATCGGACCACGCATTGAAGAAATTTATAGTTACGTGAATGATGAAATAGAAAAAAGCGGATTTGAGAAAAATATTCCGTCAGGTATAGTCATCACAGGTGGTGGCGCTATGACAATAGGAATGGTTGAGATGGGACGGCGTATTACACGTCTCCCAGTTCGAGTTGGCATACCTGAGCGGGCAAGCGGACTGGTGGATGAGATAGCAAATCCAATGTATGCTTCCACTTTAGGACTCATATATTATGGCAGCAGCCATATGCTACAAAACGATAATTCGTTCAAAGATTTCAATCATATTCTGAAAAATTTTACTATGGGTGATATAATGTCGAAAGTAAAGAAGTTCATAAAGCAGTTTTTACCTTAATCTCTCTTTATGTTAATCAAACCCAAAGCAGGGCAAGCAGCAAAAATTAAAGTTGTCGGTATCGGAGGCGGTGGCGGTAACGCTATAACTTCGATGATCAATGAGGGTGGCATTGAGGGCGTGGAATTTGTGGCCGTAAATACCGATTCTCAAGCGTTGCTTCATAATAAAGCCGAAATAAAAGTCCAGATCGGCGACCAATTAACCAAAGGTCTTGGATCTGGTGGCAATCCAGATATAGGAAAACAAGCCGCTGAAGAATCAAGAGAAAAACTGAAAGACGAACTTGGCAATGCTGATATGGTTTTTATCACATGCGGTGAAGGTGGAGGCACAGGTACAGGTGCATCACCCATGGTTGCCGAAGTCTCAAGAGAATCCGGAGCATTGACAGTTGCGGTCGTCACTCGACCATTTGATTTTGAGGGATCACCAAGACGACGAGCTGCTGATGATGGGATTGAAAGTTTGCGAGATAAAGTAGACACGCTCATCATCATCCCAAATCAGAGAGTGCTTCATGTCATCGATAAAAAAACTTCGATTCTTGATGCTTTTAAACGAATTGATAGTGTCCTTCACCAAGCCGTGAAAGGTATTGCCGAACTTATCACATTACCAGGGCTTATCAATGTAGATTTTGCCGATGTCAAAACCATCATGCAAAATTCCGGAAACGCCATCATGGGTATGGGTTTGGGAAGCGGAGAAAAGCGCGCTATTACCGCTATCCGTCAAGCTATTTCCTCGCCATTACTTGATACTACAATCGATGGAGCCAAGGGAATACTTTTGAATATTGTTGGAGGCGAAGACTTGAGTATGAGTGAGATAGATGAGGCGGCTACAATGATTGCCAAATCTGTAGATCCTGATGCTAATATCATTTTTGGCGCTGCCATCGATGAAAAACTTATTGATCAAATAAAAATTACAGTTATAGCGACCAGATTTGATGACAGTCGTGCAAAACTTTTCAAATTCCAAAGACCGACAATTACGACTGAAACTCCACTTGAAGAGCCTCCAGAGGCCGAAGAAAATGTTGATCTTTATCCACCGGAAGAACCGCCAAAAATTCAAACCGATAACAAACCAGACAAACCAACTTCAAATACATCAGATAGTGATGAATTTGACATTCCGGCATTCCTTCGTAGAAAATAATTAATATGGCAGACAAACCAAACTACAATGAATTCTTCATCCAAATGGAGCATAAGTGGCTCAAACACTGGTATGAAAAAGGGGTCGTAAAAAAATATTTAAATAAAAATAAATCTTCTAAGGAATATTTTTCTTTTCTGGACGGCCCAATCACAGCCAATAACCCTATGGGTGTGCACCACGCTTGGGGTCGCACTTATAAAGATTTATGGCAAAAATTCCATAATTTACTGGGACATAAACAACGTTTTCAAAATGGTTTTGATTGCCAAGGATTGTGGGTTGAAGTTGAAGTGGAAAAAGAATTGAAATTGCGTACAAAAAAAGATATTGAAAATTTGGTGCCCGGTGATAAATTTGCTTCAATTGCTAAATTCGTACAACTTTGTAAAGATCGTGTGATCAAATTTTCCGGCATTCAGACAGAGCAAACAAAAAGACTGGGAAACTTCATGGATTGGGAGAACTCATATTTCACGATGAGTGATGACAACAACTACATGATCTGGAGATTTTTAAAGAAGGTTTACGAAAATGGATGGTTGTACAAAGGACAGGAATCAGTACCTTGGTGTCCTCGTTGTGAAACCGCGATCTCTCAACACGAAATGTTGACCGAAGATTATAAAGAAGTAGTCCATGAATCGATATATTTTGAACTTCCGATCATTAACAAAGAAAACCCGCCTTCGCCTTCGGCTACGGACGGACGAAGCGAATATTTATTGGTTTGGACGACAACTCCATGGACCTTGCCGGCCAATATCGCAGTTGCTGTGGATGTCAAAATGGATTATGCACTGGTTGAAGACACAACTGGTTATAAATTTTGGTTAGCCAAGGACAGAGTTTCGGCAATTTTCGGAAAAGATTATAAAAGCATAGTCAAAACTGTCAAAGGTAAAGAATTGGTTGGACTGAAATATCACGGACCGTTTGATGATTTGCCTGCTGTTAAAAAAGTCGCTGAGGCAAACGCTGATAAATTCCATACAGTTGTTGCTACAGATGAAAATATCATGCCGATTTCTACAGAAGAAGGTACCGGACTTGTTCACACAGCAGTAAGTGCAGGAACTGAAGATTTTCAACTTGGAAAAAAATATGGACTTCCTATGATTCCAGTGATTCTCGATGATGCTTCATATATGGATGGACTGGGAATTTTTTCCGGTAAAAATGCCAAAAAGCATCCCGAACTTATTTTAGATCATTTAAAAGAACGTGATGAAAAAGGTGAAAACTGGGTTTTTAAGATTGAACGATACAAACACCGATATCCGGGTTGCTGGAGATGTAAAACCGAACTTGTTTGGAAAGTAGCGGATGAATGGTATATTGCGATGGACAAGCCTTCAGACGTCGGACGTCAGACGTCGGACGTCAGAACTTTGAGGCAGCGCATGGTTGAGGTCGCCAAGAAAATTACTTGGATGCCGGAGTTTGGTCTGGATCGAGAACTTGACTGGCTCAAAAACATGCATGATTGGCTGATTTCCAAAAAAAACCGATATTGGGGTTTGGCATTACCAATTTATGAGTGTAAAAAATGTAGCCACTTTGAGGTAATTGGATCAAAAGAAGAATTACAAAAACGCGCCGTGAAAGGTTGGGATAAATTCGAAGGACATACACCACATAAACCTTATATAGATGAAGTTGTTATCAAATGCGCAAAATGTGGTGAAGAAGTACACCGTACTCTTGACGTCGGTAATCCATGGCTTGATGCAGGAATTGTCCCGTATTCAACAATAAAAGAAGATAATGTGGGTGAACCGTTGTATCTAAAAAATAAAGAAGAGTGGGAAAAGTGGTTTCCGGCAAATTTTATCACCGAATCTTTCCCCGGCCAATTTAAAAACTGGTTTTATGCGATGATTGCAATGTCGACAGTCATGGAAGATCGGGAACCATATGAAAGAGTGCTTGGTTTTGGGACATTGGTGGGTGAAGACGGACGTCCGATGCACAAAAGCTGGGGTAATTCTATCGAATTCAATCAAGGCGCTGATGAATTTGGAGTTGATGTGATGCGTTGGATGTATGCTCGCCAAAGTCCTGCCGACAATTTACTTTTCGGACCAAATAAAGCCAATGAAGTGCGTCGGCAATTTTATTTATTACTTTGGAATATTTTTAAATTTTATCGTGATTATGCCGCGATAGACAAATACGACCCATTAAGTCATTCTGGTAAGCGAGATGGCGAGCGCACCCAGAATCAGAATTCCGATGCTGGACAAGCCAGCATGACGAATATTTTAGACAAATGGCTTCTGTCACAACTTAAATTCACGGTTGAAAATATTAAAGAATCTTTGAGTAAATATAGTGCAAAAGGAGCGGCTGATTTAGTCGAAACTTTTATTTCAGATTTCTCGACTTGGTATATACGACGTTCTCGTGATCGAGTCGGTCCCGCAGTAGAAAATTCAGCAGATAAAAAAGCATTTTATAATACTACTCATTTTGTACTTAAAAATCTTTCAATCGTTCTTTCACCTTTTATGCCATTTATTACAGAAGAACTTTATATATCACTTTCGAAAGGCGAGTCAGTTCATTTAGAATCATGGCCAGAATTATCAGATTTAAAACATGATCATTCTCTTGCCGCAGATATTAGCATGATTCGTACCATTGCCGAAGCCGGTCACAGAGTAAGAAAAGAATTGAAATTAAAAGTTCGTCAACCACTTGCTAAGCTAACAATTGGAAATAATAAATCAGGCAAATATACAAGCTCAGAAAATATAGATCAATTTAATCAGTTACTTAAAGATGAACTTAATGTTAAAGAAATTGAATATATTGATTCTAATGAAGAAATGACAATTAAATACGACACAAATATAACTCCGGAACTAAAACTTGAAGGAGAGGTGCGTGATTTACTGCGATCCATACAGCAAAAAAGAAAAGAACTTGGTGTTCAAATCTCGGAATCTGTGAAACTTGAAATTCCAAAACAATTTGAAAAATTTGCAGCGATGATAAAGAAACAAGTAAACGCAAGCGATATGACTTTTGGACAGGAGCTTAAAGTAGAAAAAAATATATAATGTTTTATGTCATTTTTTTTATTTCTACCTCTTTTATTTATTTATATATTCGGTTTAATCAATCTTGTCGGTATAAATCCTGATCTTGCGGTTCGCCACGGTATACATTTTATAACCGGAGTTGTAGTTTTTTTTATAATCTCAAGACTTAAGATTCGTGCCCATTTTTTGGGAATAAATGCCCAATTTTTGTATTGGATTTTTATCGGTTTGCTGATACTCGTTCTTTATTTCGGTCTTGAAGTCAAAGGATCACGGCGCTGGTTTGATTTTTACTTTTTTCAGTTTCAGCCGTCGGAGTTTTTCAAAATATTTTTTATCATTTTCCTTGCTCAAATCTTTTCAAATTATGAGCATTACAAAGAAAAGCGGACGATATTTCTGAAAGTTTTGGGATATACGATATTGCCTTTTATTCTGATTTTCAGGCAGCCCGACTTGGGAAGCGCGATAGTCATTTTTATGATCAGTTTTGTGATGATTTTTCATTCAGAAGTGCCAAAAAAACATATTTTATATTTTTTCATCTTTGTATTTTTGCTTTTGCCTGCTGCATGGTTTATGCTTCATGATTATCAAAAAGATAGAATAATCAGCTTCGTGAAACCAAGTTATGATTTAAGCGGTACTTCATACAATATTACACAAGCAACTATTGCGATTGGTTCAGGAGAGATGTTCGGACGCGGTCTTGGTCTTGGCAAACAGTCAAGATTGTATTTTTTGCCAGAAGCACAAACCGATTTTGCCTTCTCGTCTTTTGTCGAGCAATTCGGATTTTTGGGAGGATTTTTGCTCATCCTGCTTTTTCTTTTTCTATTTTTGTCTTTATTTCGCAAGGCCTATCAATATTTAAACCAAAAAGACAGGACGACTAAATTTTATTATTTCTATGTCATCGGATTTACCGCTTTACTCGTGTCTCAAGTTGCCGTGAATATCGGTATGAATCTACATCTGCTTCCGATTGCCGGCATTACATTGCCATTTGTATCTTACGGCGGTTCCTCCCTTTTGACACTCATGATCGGGCTGGCTTTATTACCGTGAAAAAACCTTGCGCCGCCAAAAATTATCAAGTATAATTGCTCCATGGAAAACGGAGCGGTAGTACAGATCGCAGGAAAACAATACATTGTTCACAAAAATGACGAACTCATCGTCGATCAGTTGGACTTAGATGAAGGCAAAACACTTGACGTGCGTGTGCTTATGACGTTTGATAAAGATCAAAAAGCCACAGTGGGCACTCCTGATTTGAAAAGCATGGCTAAAATTGAAGTTTTATCACATGTTAAAGGTGATAAAATCAGAGTCGCAAAATTTAAATCAAAAGTAAGATATCGAAAAGTACGCGGTTTTCGTCCGAAATTTTCAAAAGTTAAAATTGTCGAGCTTTAAACAATTCATAAAATAGCATGGCACACACCAAAGCGCAACGCGCAGTAAAAGGCAATCGAGACTCAATCTCAAAAAGACTCGGCGTCAAATTATTTGGCGGTGAAATGGCAAAACCGGGTAATGTGATTGTACGTCAACGCGGCACAAAAGTAAGAGCCGGCGATGGCGTACTTCTTTCACGTGATTTCACACTTATTGCTTTAAAAGAAGGAAAAGTAACATTCTACACCCGCTACGGAAAGAGCTACGTGAAAGTTGCCTAATTTTTTCTGCATACGGCAAGCAGCCTTTTTGCATATTCTGGGTCACAAATTTTCACCTCAGAATCGTATATTTCTTCAGCTCGTTTTGCAATATTTTTAGTTCCTAAGTCTTTATTACCAGCTTGCTTAAGAATGAGTTCATAATAATATGGCCAGTCGATTAATGCGTGATGGTTGCCAATCATTCCCTCAATATTAAAGAGACCTCTCTGCTCTAGTGTTGCCTTTAGTGAATCCGGCGTGAAATGCTGAAAATGTTTATCTTTAATAACCTGAAGAGTGCTTGGTACACGAACCACAAATAATCCGTCATCTTCCAGTACCCGATGTATTTCCTGTAAAACCGTGGGAATATCTGGTGGAGGAATATGCTCAAGTACGGCGATCATTGTTGCGAGTGGTACCGAAGCTGAATGGAGGGGAAGTTTTGAAATATCACCCTGAATTGCACTCCTTTGAAGATGAGCGGGCATCAGAGGTATAGCAATTGGTGATAACTCAACTCCGACCGAAGGAATTCCTCGTGCTGCCAGTTCTTCCATAACGACTCCTTCTCCTGATCCTAAATCTAGTACAAATGCAGGATGGAAACTTTCGATTACATCGGTCGTTAGCTGTAACTTAGCACGTGTTTCCGTTCCGAGAGCAGTTTGTTGACTTAGCCTTTCTCTATGATATCCTCCTTCTGTACCATATTGAGCTTCCTGGAGCTGATATTTAATATCCGGCGGCATAGATATCTGGATGCATATGAATATTATATAAATGACGTGGATTAATAACTGTATAACCAATATCACTTGTACCTGTGGGAACAAATGGCCGCCTTGCATGTGCAACTATGCGATTATCCATCACAACAAGTTCTCCCGGCTGAAGTTGTGTTTCAATATGTGGAGCAGTTTGCAGGGCTTGATCGAATCTTTCAACTGCTTGAGCATACCGCTCACCATTCGGCATAGATTGTGATAATCGTGATAAAACATAGAGCATATTTTCTTTATATCGTAATCCGAGTGCTCCACCTTCTACTGCATATAATATTGGCATATATGCAGTTTCATCTGGAATATGAGTTGCAGTAAATCGGACCGGGGTTTCGGCAAGAAGCTGAAAATCTTCATCAGCCGTGTCCGGAAACCGTTCTGACATCTCAGCCACCGCATCCTGCGCGCGAACAAACAGAGATTCACCATTATTACCCGCGGGTTGATTTGTCCATCCAGGATCAAGCATAAGTAATGCAAAATATCGCGGTCTTTCCAGACCCCACGACTTTGCAGTATGAGGTCTTAACTCTCCGTCTCTTTCTGTCGCAAGTCGTTCTTTAGCTTCTATATCCGGTCTAAACTGCACATCTCCCACGTAGTCGCCAGGAGCTGTTCCAGTTGCTCGATACTTAGGCATTAAGGGGCCAAATTTGCTACTAAAATCGGCAAGTCCTCTTTTACTGGGAGGAAAGTTAATGAGTTTCGCTATATGATTTGTATCAAGTGCGGTTCGTGCAAGTTCGTAAGACTGATCTTGACCTAGGCCAAAATCGATAGGAGTACCAAATTGAAATACATCTGGTTGAGGTGTTGTTAGTAGTTCATGGTATGTTATAGCCATTAATTTTTATAAATCACTACTTAACTATGTTGAATACTATACCTAATTTATTTGATTGTCAAGATTATGTGATATAATCTATGCTAATTATGGCTGGATCAGCCAAAATATTTCTTCATTTACAAAATAGAAGCAGGATGCTGAAAGTAAAAAAGTATCCAGTAAAATCTATTTCATCAAATATTCGTTTTCCTATTAACTGGCCAACCGTTCATATTCATCCAAAAGGAACTGCAAACGAAGGAGATATATTACTTGTTCAGGCACTAACAAACGGAGCGAGAAACCAGGTAGAAAATACTAATGGCAGAGACGACAAAATATATCCCGGAGATTACTTTGTCGGTGTTCTAGCAAATAGACACAGTGGGACTTCGGAGTCGGGAGACGTTCCTAAAGAAGGAATAAAAATTAAATCTGACACAAAACTGCAGTTATTATCTGCCGGAGGTGTAATCGGTTTGGCATCCGGTGCACCGAAAAGCATGAACAGCGGACTCATGCAACTTAAACCGATTGGACTTTTAAAGCAAAAAGGTCAGACGCTAAGTTTGGAAAGAATGTTTGGTGAGTGGGATAAAAATTTAAAACCATCTGCTCCTATTATTCTGGTAATGGGTACCAGTGCCGAAGTTGGTAAAACAACCACATCTGCTGCAATTACGCGGTCATTAATTACAGACGGTCTGAAGGTTGCGGTTACAAAGTTTTCCGGAACGGGAAGAATGCGGGATATACGATCACTTGCAGATGCAGGTGCTATACCATGGCTCGATTTTCCAGACGTAGGATTGGCTACAACATATACGTCACCAAAACGGTTTACACCAGCTATTTATACATTATTTAATCTTCTTAATAAAAGTCATCCCGACGTGATTGTTGCCGAAGCAGGAGGCGATCCTATCGAAGCAAATGTGTCGACATTTTTAGCAGATGAAAAATTAATGCAATACGTTAAAGCAGCGATTATAGTAGCCGGAGATGTAATGGGTATGATGGGAACCATAGAGTATATCCGCAAATTTGCACCCAATCTGGATATTTTACTCACTCAACCGAAAGGGAGAAACCCGGTCACGACCCGTGAACGTGTACAGGCTCTCTTGCCAGGATTACCTTTATTTGACAGTTTGAATTCATCCGAAGTATCGAAAATTGCTCAGTTAATTAAAGCAAAATTATGATACATTCAGAAACCCGGGTTAAAAAACTAAGAAAACTGCTAAAGACAAAAAAAATCATACGGATAATGGAAGCGCATAATGGTCTGACGGGTTTAATTGCGGAAAAAATTCATATTAAAAGCAAAGGAAAGCAGATAGAATTTGACGGAATATGGGAAAGTAGCCTTACCGATTCAACTTCAAAAGGGAAACCAGATACATCTATTGTAGATACTACTTCCAGGTTGCATTCTATTCAGGAAATTCTTGAAGTAACCACAAAACCTATTATTTTTGACGGTGACAACGGCGGAAGGACTGAACATTTTCCGTATACCGTTCGTTCGCTTGAGCGTTCAGGAATATCTGCTACCGTGATAGAGGATAAAACAGGTTTTAAGAGAAACTCTTTATTTGAAGGCAATACCGATCAGAACCAAGATTCTATTGACGATTTTTCTGCAAAGATACGTGCCGGTAAAAAAAACCAGATCACCAAAGACTTTATGATAATTGCCCGTATAGAAAGTTTTATTTTAAATAAAGGACTAGATGATGCTCTCAAACGGGCCAAAGCATATTTGCGAGCTGGTGCTGATGGAATATTAATACACAGTAAACAAAAAATACCAGATGAAGTATTATCATTTGCAAAAATTTACAAATCTTTTTCAAAAGGAATGCCGCTGGTGGTTGTTCCGAGCACATACAATGTAATTACAGAAGGCGAACTTATGAAAGCCGGAATACGTATTGTCATACACGCGAATCATTTAATACGAAGTGCTTATCCGGCTATGGTGAATGTAGCTAAACTTATTTTGAAACATGGAAGATCTAAAGAAGCAGATGAGTTATGTTTACCGATTAATGATGTCATTAATTTGATACCTTCTCATTCGTAATATGGAATCAGAACAATTTACAACAATTTTAAAAAAACTCGGATTCAGGTTTATAACCGGTGTTCCGTGTAGTTTTCTCAAGCCATTTTTGTCATATATTTCTAATAAAAAACAGATGGAGCATATTATTGCCACAAGCGAAGGTGAAGCAATAGCTATCGCAACAGGTTATCATCTTGCCACTGGTAAAGTTCCGATTGTTTATATGCAGAATTCAGGCTTCGGAAATGCGGTTAATGCCATTACTTCGCTTTGCGCACAACTTGTATACAGCATCCCGCTTATAATTTTTCTCACCTGGCGGGGTAAACCGGGAGTAAAAGACGAACCGCAACATGCATTAATGGGGCAAATAATGATTCAACTTTTAGAAATTTTACGCATTCCCTATCAAATCGCTTCAGACAACACGGATAATGTAATTAAAAAGCTAAAGATATTGAAACGTGAAGCTCTTTTAGGAAAGCATCCCGCTGTATTAATTTTTCCATCATTACTTTTTAAGGATAATAAAAAAGAATCTGTGAAAAATATTTCTTTCCCGATGAGTCGTGAAGAAGCCTTAGAAATAATCGTATCGATTACAAAAAACAACCCTGTCATTTCGACAACCGGAAAAACTTCACGCGAACTTTTTGAATTACGCGAGCAAAAAAATATGAAACACCAATTCGATTTTCTCACCGTAGGATCGATGGGGCATGCTGCGGGTATTGGTTTGGGAGTTGCTCTTCAGGCAAAAAAAGATGTATTTATTATAGACGGTGATGGCTCAGTCCTTATGAAAATGGGAACCTTAGCAACTATTGGTAATTATCAACCAAAAAATTTTATCCACGTAATTATCGATAACGAGTCTTACGAAAGTACCGGCGCCCAGCCATCAGTTTCCGCTCACGTATCATGGAAATCTATCCTGAAAGGGGCAGGATACAAAACTATTTCGGTGGTTACAGAAAAAGCCCAGCTTAAAAAAATCGAATTTAGCCATCTAAAAAAGCCGGCGGCAATAGTTGTAAAAGTCCATCCGGGATCGAGAAAGAACTTGGGCCGGCCAACATCTACTCCTATACAAAATAAAGAGGCATTTATGAAATTTATGCAAGCAAAAAAATGAGCATAACTATTCAAAAGAAATTGGACTTTCTTTCTTCTGAATTTTTTAAAGCTCAACAATTAACTTCGCTACAAAAAAAGGACTTATTCAAAGAAATAATTTCGTTATTAGAAATAAAGAGAAAACAATTATCAGCAACTATTCAGAAAGAAATAAAATTTACCAATGAAGATTCTCAAAAAGAGGTTCAACGTGCTATTGATACATTTCACACAGCAGCTCAATATATAGATTGTATTCCTCAAACTGAAAAAAGGTATAGGGGCAAAGTTATTTTAGAACAAAGGCGTATAAGAGGCCCGCTTTTTGCGATCACACCATTTAGTAGCCCGATAAGTTCTCCAGCGCATAAAATTGCCTGTGGGTTAATAGCTGGTACTTCGATTTTATTTAAACCATCATCATATAGCCGAAAAACCGGCAGAATGTTTTTCGAAATAGTAAAAAAAGTTACCAAAGCCAGGTTTATTGAATTGCTAGATTCAGCTTCTGATAAAGAACTAGAAAATGTTGTGCCAGACGAAAGAATAGGG